>JBOGLH010000009.1:0-16526 GCA_050746025.1 Terriglobales bacterium
AGCATAGTGCTCGATCAGCACGCCGAAGAAGCGCTCGATCGAGCCAAACAGTGCGCGATGCACCATCACCGGCTGTTTGCGTGAACCGTCTTCGGCGACGTATTCCAAGCCGAAGCGCTGCGGCAAATTGAAGTCAACCTGCACCGTCGAGAGCTGCCACAAACGGCCGATGGCGTCCACAAGCTTGATGTCAATCTTCGGGCCGTAAAACGCAGCTTCGCCGGGAATGGTCGTGTACTCAATGTTCAATCGCTTGAGAACGTTTTCCAAAGACGAAATTGCCGAGTTCCACTGCTCTTCTGACCCCACGAAGTTTTTCTTGTCTTCAGGGTTCCAGGTGGAAAGCTCGGTGACGAATTTTTCGAATCCGAAAACGTGCAGCACGTCGCGCGCAAACTCGACGCAACCCGCGATCTCGGCTTCGATCTGCTGCGGGGTACAAAAAATGTGCGAGTCGTCTTGCGTAAAACCTCGCACGCGCAACAGCCCGTGCATCACACCCGAGCGCTCATACCGGTACACGGTGCCCAGTTCGCCGAGACGCACCGGCAAATCGCGATACGACTTCAGCGAGTCCTTATATATAAGGATGTGGCCGGGGCAATTCATCGGCTTCAGGCGATACTCGGCATCGTCGAGCTCCATCACGTCAAACATGTTCTGCGAGTAATAGCCCTCGTGCCCCGAGGTCTGCCAAAGCTGCTTGCGCATCACATGCGGCGTGTACACCAGCGAGTAGCCGCGCTTCAGGTACTGGTCGCGCATCCAGTCTTCCATCTCTTTGCGGATGATGCCGCCCTTGGGATGCCAGAAAATCAGTCCCGGCCCGGCCAACTCCTGAATGGAAAACAGATCGAGCTGCTTGCCGAGCACGCGATGGTCGCGCTTCTTGGCCTCTTCGATCTGGTGCAGATACGCGTCGAGGTCCTTCTTCGAGAAAAATGACGTGCCGTAAATGCGCTGCAGTTGCGGATTCTTCTCGTCGCCCAGCCAGTAGGCGCCGGCGATGTTCAGCAGCTTGAATGCTTTGATTTTGCCGGTCGAAGGAATGTGCGGGCCGCGGCAGAAGTCGAGAAACTTGCCGGTCTTGTAAATCGAAATTTTTTCATCGGGCTTGGTGAACTGCTCGATGAAGTGGCACTTCATGAAGTCGCCTTCATTCTTGAAGCGCTCTAAGCCTTCATCGCGCGGCAGAAATTCGCGCGCGTACGGCAGGTTCTGCTGCACCAGTTCCTGCATTTTCTTTTCGATTTTTTCGAGGTCCTCGGGCGTGAACGGAGTCGGGCGATAGAAGTCGTAAAAAAATCCGCTTTCGGTCGCCGGACCATGGCCAAGCTTGGTCTCAGGAAAAAGCTCGAGCACCGCCGCCGCCAGCAAATGCGCCGACGAATGCCGGTAGACCCCCAACGCCTCGGGATCTTTGTCGGTGAGGATACGGAGGTCGGTGTCTTTTTCGAGGGGACGGGTGAGGTCGATCAGTGTGGAGGTGTCCTGTATGGGGCGGGCGCCCTCGCCCGCCTGATCGCCGTTGGAGGAGATTTTTGCCGCAATCGCCGCCTCCGCTAGCCGCGGACTAATTGATTTCGCCACATCCAGCGCAGTCGTGCCTTTGGGCAATTCCTTTGAGCTCCCGTCGGGGAGCTTTATGTGAATGGTTTCTGACATGGAAAGTAAAGTTTATGGGAGGGGGAAAGGAGGGTCAAACAGGCGGTGAGAACAGGAGGAGATGTATCCGCCGCTGATGAAGAAATTCGCAGACTACACTACCGAACTGCGTCTAATTACCTTTTGGGCATGCAGAAACAGAGATTGTTGCCGTCTGGATCAGTGACTGCAAACTCGCGCAGTCCCCACGTCTGATCAACTGGTGCAGTGTGAATCGGAGACTCAGGACGGCGCGTCGTGTCCAGACCCCGCGTGCGAAAGCTCACATAGCGTTCATCGACATCGTCCACAAACACACGGTTGACGGAGCCGAAGACCCCGTCGCCCGAATGGCGTGAGAGCTGTAGTTCAGCCCCGTCACGAACCAGGTCAATGACGCCATTAGCCAACTCGGGGTCTTCATATCCGGGCCACTTGCGCTCGAAATCGAGAACTTCGGTGTAGAAATGTAGCGATCGTTGCAAATCGCTCGACTTAATTACAGGCACAATTTTCATAACGCCTCCTCCCCATCCGGGACCTTGATACGAATGTTGTCTGACATGGAAAGCAAAGTTTTTGGGACGCGAGAAAGGAGGGTCAAACGGGCACAGGGTATATGTGTATGTGATGTCGAGATGTACACACTTGGGAGAGGCATGCGCTCGCTGACGCTCGCGCCTGAAAAAGACCGATTATTTAACCTTTGTTACCAGTCCTGATACTTGGTTCCGTCGAGTCCCATGCTTGATAACTTGGTGTAAACATCAAACACGTTCTCGCCATTCCAGGAATCTGAATCAGGATAATCCTGCATGGCTCGCAATTCCCACACACTGCCCCCTGGTCATCGGGTCGATTGGAATCCTGCGAAGAAACTTCTTCTTCTTGCCACCTATATCGATGCCTTTGACCAGCGTGTCTAGGTGCGGCGGGTAGCCTTCAGAACCGTCATGTTTCCACGGCCTTTGATGCTATGAATTGAATGCGTCGCGCGCTGTTGGCACACTTCCTTCGCCGTCGGTCAGTGCTCAGTTTTGCCAGATGACCGCCGAAGGAGATGTTCGACCACAACACTGGCAGTTGCGATAGCTAAAATTACCGTGACACGAGATGTCCATACATGACGGGCAGCGTCCACCGACGCAAATACAAGTAGCGCAACGATAGCAACAGATGCTGCAAGTAGCGCATCCATTAAAGCCGCCTTGATGCCCCAGGGCCGACGTAATGCCAAAGAGGTCAGCCCGCCCGCGACCATCCCTAACGCGCCGGCCAACAGTAAATTGATCAAGACCAATACAACGGCACCTGTTGTCCCAATCATCACTTACCTGCCTTGCAGAACGCGGTAACCTGTCCGAGGAAGTGGTTCCACTGCGCGTCCTCGAAGGCACCGCCTCCGAAATCGAATTCTATTTGGCTTGCAATCGTTCCTCCGAGACTGATATTGAAATCGATCGAAGCGGGTGAAGCAGGCCCGGCCGCAAACGTAATGTAGGCCGGAAAGAGAAGGTGGCCAGGATTTGTTGTGAACGTCATGTGTCCTGCGGTAACACTTTCCACATTCACAGAAAGATTTTGGTTAATTCCTAGTATTCCCACCTTAATCGGAATCGTTGATCCAACACTCAGCGATGGTGGGGGAGAAAAAGTCACACGTCCACCCAAATGTGAGAAATTGCCAAATGTTGCGAAGCTGCTTTCGACAGTTTGCATCACTTGATCGGCACTAGAACTGCAGGTTGTGGTTAGATGAAAAACCTTGCTCACGGTGGTAGCGCGACCCAACCACGGTGGTATATAAGCTAAGTTGCATGGCGCTAGGCTATAGGCGCAAGAAGGATCCAACGAGTAGAGCCAGGGCAAGGAGCTGCGATCCAAACCCGAATATATACTTACGACCTGCTGAGCCGGATTATTTCGGAACAGAACCCGGAGAGCGGCACAACTTCGTATATTTACGACAGCGAACCTTCCTGCGGATCCAATGGTTCGTATACTTCAGCTGGAGATTTACTCCAGACGACTGATGCTGCTGGAAATCACATTTGCTATTACTACGATGCGCTGCATCGTTTGACGGATGTAGGCAACAGCAATCAAGGTAGCACAAACGTCTGCAGGCGCTTCCGTTATGACAATTCCTCTGGCGTCCTCGGGTCAGGACCCAGCGGAGTAACGATAACGAACGGCATCGGACATCTCATCGAGGCTGAAACTGACACCTGCGCTTCCCCGATTACCCAGAGTTCCATTATCACTGATGAATGGTTTGGTTATGACGCGGGGGGTCGAATGACTGACATGTATGAATCCACACCTCACTCCAATGGATATTATGACGTCAGAGCAACCTACTGGCCTAATGGCGTGTTAAACACACTCCAGGGTGTTGGTCTCCCAATACTTACCTATGGTGTGGACGGCGAAGGCCGACCGAACACCGTCTCTGCAAGTGCTGGAGTGAACCCAGTATATTCCACAGTGTACAATGCCGCCGGACAGGCTACGGATGTAACTTTCGGCTCCACCTCTGGTCCTGGCGATCCCGTCCACTTTGGATTCGACTCCATTGGTCGCATGAACAAGTTTCAGTTGACGATCAATGGCACTGCGATGCACGGGGATCCGACGTGGAACCCCAATGGAACTCTGGGGAGTCTTGCCATTACCGATCCTTTTAATCCGAAAGATGTTCAGACGTGCAATTATGGCTATGACGATTTAGCACGTCTGGCGAGCGTAGATTGCGGAGCATCCATTTGGCAGCAGAACTTCACGTATGACCCGTTTGGGAATATCACAAAGAACGTCCCAAATGGCAGTGCCGGGTTATCGTTCCAGCCAGGATACAACGAGACAATAATCAATATACGGATGGTGCAACCTACGACCCGAATGGCAAACTGACCAATGACGGCACCGATCACGTTTATACGTGGGATGTTTACGGCGATCCAGTTACTGTGGATTCGCTTAGTCTTATTTATGACGCTCTTGGACGGCAGGTGGAGAAGCAGAATGGGACTTCCTTATGCAGGGAGTTCAATTAGTACCTACCGTCTCTTCGTAGACAACGCCCCGGCCAGGGAAGGAGTAGCAACATTGCAAGATTTGGAATTCGAAAGAGCAGCAAGTATCGCCCTAGATGAGCGTCCAGACCACGGTCTGGTTCGAGCTACGTACAAACTCCTCTAATCGATGTAAAGCGGAAGCTCCAGCATCGAAATCCACACATCATCCTGCAAAAAATTCACTCTCACATCCACCTTTACCATCAATTTTCAGGCGCGAGCGTCAGCGAGCGCACGCCTCTCCCAAGTGGTGTACATCTCGACATCACATACACATATACCCGTCAAACGGGCACAGTTGTGTTGCATGGGTCCTTCAACTTCGTGAGAACTTCGCTTCCGAACTTCTCACTGCGCTCAGGATGACAGTGATTTGAGTTCGCTCAGCATACAGAGTTTTGGGTCGCTCAGGATCGCGCAGAGTCGCAGAGGTTTGGGGACGGCGTGGGGGGCGCTTGAATTCCGTTCACTGCAAGCTTCATCTGGGTGACGAATATGGATTTCCGGCCAGTCTGATGATAGGGTATGCAAGCATTTAATTCCTCCGCAGGAGGAGGGTTTTTATGTCTTCAAGAAAATATTTCGCCGGCGTGATTGTATTGGCGGCGCTCACCTCCATGTCGTTTGCCGCGCCGCAAGACACCAATCAAAGCGCCAAGCAGGACATGAAAGATGCCGGCCACAACACCAAGATGGCGGCGAAACACACTGGCCGCGCAACAAAGAAAACCGCCAAGAAGAGCGCGCATCAAGTGAAAAAGACGAGCAAGAGCATGGCGCATAAGGCCGCGGCTAAGACTAAACAAGGCTCACAAAAGGTTGAAGACAAGACCACGCCATCCCACTGAGGCTGGAGGGCGGTTGGCAGCCTGAGCATGCCCGAATTCATCCATGCAGGCTCCGCATTGAGAATTCCCTCAAATGCCATTGCTGGCGGACGGGAAACGGAGGTCCTTCGACTACACCTGACGATTTGCAAGCAAATCGTCCATTTCCGCTCAGGATGACAGAGTTTTGGAGAGACTGGCAGAAGCTAAACTCAGAGTGGCACAAAATTTTACATACAAAATTTGCCAGCCTGAGCATGCAGGCATGTGACCGGCTCGAGATGTTCGATCTTGAGCGGAGCACCCGCGGCCCTGACTTCAACTCGCAGACGGTAGCTGGTTCGTGACGCTCCGGAGGTTTGCGTGAGGGTGCCGGGAATTTTGAGATTGACGATCCCATTCTGGTTATTCACAACCACGGCGTCGCCGGCGGGGACAAATGTTGAGCTATATGTCGGTGCGCCTTTGTCGTCAAGAAAGCCCTGCAAGGTCTTCATGAAATCGTTCCATCCCTGGGGCGTGAAGTCGGTTCGAGCTTTCGTGAGGCTGTGCAGGTTTCCTTGCTCGAACGTCAAAGCATTGATCGCGGCTGCCTGAACCTGGGTGACCGATTGAGCCGGCGTTGATGCCGGTGGAGTTTGCGCTAGACCGAAAATACTCAATGCGCAGATAACGAGTGGGACGCAAGGCCTCATAGTGAAAAATTGTAAGTGGCAGACCGAGTTCATAAAAGTCTAAGCTGCTCGACGGTCGCTGGTTGGTTAACCTCTTGGCACGCTGATTTAAGCAAATGAGTTATTCGTCACCAGAGGCGCGGAGAGCGGCTATGGGGCGGGTCTGTGCAACTCTGACGCGATCATCCGATTTCCAAGATGCAGCATGCACGGGGAGAATTCTCGAAGTGCCATTGCTGGCGGACAGGAAACGCGAGGTCCTGCGACTGTGTGAGAATTTCGCGTTCGCGAAGTTCTCACTGCTCTCAGGATGACACAGTTTTGGAGTCTGGCGGCTAGGACTTGCGGTTCTCGGCAATGTGCCAGAGGACGCCGGAAGGGTCGCTCAGGTAGAGGATCCGCAATCCCCAGGGCTGCATCTCAGGCGGCTTGCACATGATGCCGGGATATTTCCTAGTGAACTCCTTCTGCTGGATGTACTTCCACCATGCGTCCGCATCTTCCACGTTCAGGGACATCATAAAATTGCCGGCATGTTCGGATACATAGAACTTCTGCAGCAGGAAGCGGAAGGAACCGATCTGTAGTTCTGCAATTTGATCATTGCTAAAGTTGATGGTAAAGCCTAGATCGGCGTAAAACGCTTTAGAAAGATCCAGGTCTTTGGCGGGCACAAACGCCTTGATGTCAGTTATGGCACTCGGAAGCATTCTCTTCTCCGTTGCGAAATGTCGGGCGAATCCATTTGTCACCCGGGGACAGTATAGGTCGATGCAGCCTTCTACGAATTGTCATCCGGCGTAGCGCGGCAGTGGATCCAAGCCTTTCCGACGGTCCCTAGATCGGTATATCTATGACTGCTTCGGAAACGCGAGCACTCACAAAACGAGCGCGGCGTGGCCTAATTTCCGCAAAACCGCTTGACTTCGTGTGGGGCTTGTGCCAGCCTTCCACCGCAATTGATTTCTCTTGCGCGGACGCGCAGAGATAACTCATCTCGGTTTCAGTTTCATCCAAGATCGAGAAAAGAAGGGCAATAACCCCATGAAGAAGAATATCGCAATCGTACTTTGCGCGGCTTGCCTGTGCGTTGCAGGCTTCGCCGCTCAAAAACACACTGCCACTAACAGCTCAAAGTCGTCTTTTGACCAATTCGTGCAGGAAAGCAACAAGGCGCAAACCTCGAACGATGTTAAGTGGCTCGAAGCGCACTTGGCGGATGTCTACATGGAGGGCACAAGCTTTGGCACATGGGCTTCCAAAGCACAGCTCCTTAAAGATGCTAAGGATCCGGCAAACAATAAATTCACCAAAAGCGATATCAGTGACGTAGAGACGCAGGTTGTCGGAAACGTCGGCCTTGCACGTTTCAAAGAGAGCTATGACGCAACGATTGAAGGCCAGCACCGCGCTCGGACCATCATTTGCAGCATGACAGCTGAAAAGCAGGCTGGTGGCTGGAAGGCGCTGTCGACGCATTGCTCGAAAATTGAATAGAACTCGACGTTTGTCAACGAAGACTGGCCCGCCTTTCGCGCGCGGAAGAGCGGGCAAGACCTTACTTTTGCCTGGCTTCGGCTTCGGCGAGCCAGCCGCGGCGCAGTTTTTCTGCGGGAATGCTGGAAAGATAGGGCTTGATGTCGAGAATGGGAGTGCCGTCGAGCATGTCGACGCCTCGCACATAGAGGTTGGGCCCATCGCGACGAAGCAATTCAACCGTTGTCAATGCGATGGGGTTGGGTCGAAGCGGCGATCGCGTCGCAAAAACGCCGTGCGGACGATTGTCGCTCGGTGGTGTTGCGGTCAATTGGAACCCTTCGCTGCGATCGAACTCCCACAAAATGAAGAGGTGGGAGAAGCCCTCGATATCGGCCAAGCCGGGCTCAAACTCGGGCAGAATTTTGAGCACACCTTCAGCGTCGTGCTTCGCACCTGGTCCCTTAGGAATCACTCCACGTTCTTTGTACGGGCTAGTCACAAATCCGATGGGGCGAGAGGTAAACGTAACAAGTCTCCACTCCTAAATATTAAGTCGCTTTGAGGCAATGCAGTCAGTGGCTCATATTTTTTATTCCTGCTGCTGCCATCATTCTGCCTGTTACCCCTTTTTCGCCGCGATGGGAGAAGAATAGATCCTGGCGGCAAAGAGTACACAGGCCGAGATCCGAAATGTTTTTAGGTGGAACTCCAGCGGCGATGAGCTGCCGGCGGCTAGCTTCGGCAAGGTTGAGGAAGATTTTCTTCGGCAACTCGCTATGTCCTGGAGCGCGCGAGGTCAGAAATAATAACGGATATTTTTCATGGATTTCATTTCGGTCTTTGGTTTCACGAAAGAGTTCGCCGCCGTAGGTGAATTGCGCCTCGAAAGCTGACCTGACCTCTGGCCCTACTTCGTAGCAGCATCCGCGAATGCCCGGGCCAATCGCGGCCTTCAAATCGCGGGGCTGGCTGCCGAACCAGCGGTGCATTTCGCCCACACCTTTTTCTACGATGCGTTTCGCGGTGCCGCGCCAGCCTGCATGAAAGACGCCGACGGCATGGCATTTAGGATCAACGACGATCACCGGCAGGCAATCGGCTGTCAGAATTCCCAACAGAATTCCGGGAACGTCTGTCACCATTCCGTCGCCGCCAAGTGGGGCATTATTCTTCGGAATTTCCGAAATGCGATGAATAAGATCAGAATGGATCTGACGAAGCGTGACCAGCGGCTGGGTCTGACCTGTTGACTTGCGTTGAGCCGGCGCAGTCAGCGTAGAGATAAATTCGTGCCGGTTACGTTCCACTGCGGCTTTGGTGTCGTGGGCGGTGAATCCCAGGTTCAGTGCATTGCCGCCGTAAACTTTCGAAACTCCTCCGGGCCGGGTGCTGAATCCGTGGACCAGCCACGGCAATTTGATGAGTGATGGGACGCACAAGACATCGACGGCGGACGGTATGCTTATTTTTTTCTTTTTCTTTTTGGTTGTGGTGGGCACGGATTCATCTTAGCAAGCCAGTTGCGGCGGCCTGGAAAAACAGAAGCTAACCACAGAGGCCACAGAGTTTCACAGAGGCGGACACGGAGGGCAGTCATAGAGGCTTAAGTAGAGAATGCATTGCCCTGTGACTCCCTTGTGTGAGTCTGTACTCTCGGCTTTGGAGCTCGACCCTGCGAAGTCACCTGGCGTCTCTGAAGTCGTATAATTCCCGGTTCACTGGAGAAGAAAATGCGCTTATTGCTCGTCCTAGTACTCGCCGCGACGCTTGCCGCTCCTGCCTTCGCTCAGCAAAAGGAAAATCAGCAACCATCGCAACCGGACACTCAGTCCGCGAATCAGCAAAAGAAGAAGGAGAAGGCGCAGCCGGCGAAGCAAGAAAAGCCCGCAGAACCGGCGGCGAAATCCACTGAGCCCGCTCCCTCCCAGGCTGAATCCAAACCCGGCGAGGACAAAAAAGAAGAACATTTCGACATGACCGAAATCGCGCCGGTGGTCACACACCATCAGGTGTCAGTGAACGGCAAGACGTTGAAATATTCCGCCACGACGGGACGGCTTCCTATTAAGCGAGGCGACGGCAAGATTGAAGCTGAGATGTTTTTCGTGGCTTACACCCTCGATGGGCAGGAGGCTGCGAAGCGTCCAGTGACATTTGCTTTTAACGGCGGTCCGGGATCGGCCTCGATCTGGCTGCACATGGGCGCATTGGGACCGCAGCGGGTGGTGTTGAATCCTGATGGCTTCCTGCCGCCTGCGCCTTATCGCACCGAAGACAATCCCTATACTTTGCTGGACAAGAGCGACCTGGTGCTGGTGGATGCGATCGGCACAGGTTTCAGTCGCGCCGAGACGGCAGAGATAGGAAAGAAGTTCTGGGGCGTGAAAGGCGACATCGAAGCCTTCAGCGAGTTTATCCGTTTGTACATCACGCGTTATGAGCGCTGGAGTTCGCCGCTGTTTTTGTTCGGCGAAAGTTACGGAACCACGCGCTCGGCGGGAATTGCAGGAAATCTCAGTGAGCTTGGAATCAGCTTCAACGGTATCACGCTGCTTTCCACGGTTTTGAATTTTCAAACCCTGGTCGATCAAAAGACCAATGATGAGCCTTACATTTTTCTGATTCCTTCTTTCACCATGATCGCCGGGTATCACCATAAGCTCGCGCCGGATTTGCAGCAGGACGTAAACAAGGCGCGCCAACAGGCGGAGCAGTGGGCCTCAGGCGAATATGCGCAGGCGCTGGCCAAAGGCGATTCACTCACTCCTGAAGAGCGGCAGAAAACGGTGGAGCAAATGTCCCGCTTCACGGGATTAAGCAAAGAAGTCCTCGATGAGGCGAACTTGCGTATCGATGTGCCCAAGTTCACTCATTATTTATTGATTGATCAGAAGCTGCGGGTTGGGCGATTGGACGGGCGTTACACGGGACCTGATCCGAATGGACTGCTGGACACGCCTTTTTATGACCCGACCGAGTCGAACATTCTTGCGCCATTCAATGCGGCATTTAACAACTATCTTCGTAACGAACTGGGCTACAAGGTGGATATGCCGTACTTTCTATTTGCGCGGGACCAAAGCTTTGGAGAGAAATGGGATTGGGGATCGGGAATCGAAGGCTTTCCGGACACGGCCAGCGCCTTGCGGCAGGCCATGGTGCGTAATCCATTCCTGAAAGTGCTGGTGATGGAAGGTTACTACGATCTGGCTACTCCTTATTATGCGGCGAACTATACGTTTGACCACATGGATTTGCCGGCTAAGTACCGGGGACAGATTTCATTTGCCACCTATGACGCCGGGCACATGGTTTATTTGCCAATGGACAGCCTGAAGAAGTTGAAGTCTGACGAAACTGGGTTCATTGAGAAGGCGATGTCGGCGCAGTGATAACTAAGGACGGGCGGGGACGCCCGTCCCCCCCACGAACATTTATTGCTCACGGGCGAGGGCACTCGTCACCACACGAACACCCCTCGGGTAACTTGCTTCCCTGCCCGTAATGCGATACAAACGGCGCAGTACCCATATGTCTTCGCGCCGCTTTTTTCTCCTTCCACTGCTGCTGGTTTCCACCGTGCTGGCGCAGGTGCCTGCGCCCAATTCAGTTCCCGTGCCGCCGGTCAATCCAGCGGAGCCGACGGTCGTTCTCGACCATTCACAAGAGGCTTACGTGGTGGAGAAGCTGCGCACCGCGTATCGCTTCGAAAATGACGGCACCGGGCGTCGCGAATTTTACGCCAAGATCAAGGTGCAGAGTGAAGCGGGCGTGGAGCAGTGGGGACAAGTGGTGGTCGGCTATAACTCGGCCAATGAGCGGGTGGAGATTCCGTTTGTCCGGGTGCTGAAGCTGGATGGCTCGACCGTCACTGCTCCGCCGGACTCTATTCAGGATTTAAGCATTCCGCTCGAAAGAGATGCTCCGGTTTATACCGACTATCGCCAGAAGCATATTACGGTGCCGGGGCTGCGTCCGGGAGAGGAACTGGAATACGACTTCGTCACCATCACGCAGACTGCGCTCACGCCTGGGCAGTTCTGGATGGAATATGACTTTGCTAAAGCCGGCACGGTACTGGACGAGCAACTCGTCCTCGATGTCCCGAAGGATCGGACTATCAAGCTGAAAACCAAGCCGGGCAACGATCCTAAAATCGGCGAGGAAAATGGCCGCCGGATTTACACGTGGACCAGTTCGCACGTCGATAAAGACGAAGCGGACAAGAAAAAAGACAAAGAAAAACAAAAGCACGCCTCTAAAGAACCTGAAGTTCCCGCGGTGCAGATGACCACTTTTGCCAGCTGGGAACAAATGGGCCGCTGGTATGCATCGCTGGAGAAAGACCGCCGCGAGCCCACCGCGGAGATTCGCGCCAAAGCCGCCGAGTTGACCAAAGGAAAGACCAGCGATCTGGACAAGATTCAGGCTCTATATGATTTTGTTGGACCAAATTTTCGCTACATCAGCCTTTCTTTTGGCGTAGGGCGGTTTCAGCCGCACGCAGCCGCTGACGTACTACATAACGCTTACGGCGACTGCAAGGACAAGCACACGCTGCTGGCATCGCTACTGGAGGCCTCCGGCTATCACGCGTCATCGGTGCTGATCAATTCCGGACGCAAGATTGATCCCGACATTCCTTCGCCTTCCCAGTTCGATCACGTATTCACCATGGTGCCGCTGGGCAAAGAAGAAATATGGATGGACAGCACCACCGAAGTCGCGCCTTTCCGGCTTCTGTCTGCGGTTTTGCGCGACAAGCAGGCGCTCATCATTCCACAGGATGGCGTTCCCCATCTTGAAAAGACACCGGCAAATCCACCGATGGTGAATCGGCAAGTTTCTGACATCGACGGCAAGATCAATGAATTCGGAAAACTGACTGCTCACGTGAAATACGAGCTTCGCGGCGATACCGAGTTGTACCTGCGGATGCTTTTCCGCCATGTTCCGCGAAATAAATGGAACGAGTGGGTGAAGCAGATGAATAGCTTCAGCGGGATTAACGGGGAGGTGTCCGCTCTCAACGTGAGCGATCCAGCCCAAACCCACGAGCCATTCCAGATCGATTACAAAATCGAGGTAGCGAATTTTATCGACTGGTCGAAGAAGAAATCCGACCTGGTGCTTCCGCTTTCGCAGATCAGCCTGGCCGATGCCGATGAGGACGATACTGATCCGGTCAAGATTGGGTCGCCGATCGCATACTCATATCAGTTGCGCCTGGAGTTCCCCGCCAAATACACGGAGAGATCACCGCTGCCGTTTTCGATGAAGCGCGATTACGCGCATTACGATGCCAACTACAAAGTTGAAGGCAACGTATTTACCGCGTCGCGGTCGCTGGTCACCAATATTAATGAGTTGCCCTCGACACGGGCGAGCGACTACCTGGCATTTCGACGCGCAGTATTGACGGATGCAACGCAGCATCTTTCCATCGACAGCAGCGCCGCCCGATCGCCAAACCTATCGGCTGACCTGAAAGGCGATGAACTTTACGACGCGGCGAAAGCGTCGTTTGACCGGGGGAATTATCAGGCCGCGGTGGATCTTTTCAAACGCGTGGTGGCAGCCGATCCGAAACATAAAACTGCTTGGATGGACCTGGGCCGCTCTTACATGCTGCTTCGGCAGACGGACGATGCCATCGTGGCCTTCAAGAAACAGGCGGAATTGAATTCCTATGACGAATATGCGTACGGCGCGCTGGGCTGGGCTTACACGACGGCACGCAAGTATGACGATGCCGCGGCGGCATTTAATAAAGCGATTGAGATCGATCCGCTGAGCCAGTACGCGCATGCGGCGCTGGGCAGCATGTACGCTGAAGCGCACCAATACGACAAGGCTGCGCCGGAGCTGGAAAAGGCGGTTTCGCTGAAGTCCGATGACGCAGGGCTGCAGATCGGTCTGGGGGATGCGTATCTGAATTTGGGTCAGGACGACAAGGCTTTGGCGGCGTTTGACCGGGCGACGGAAATTTCGGCTACTCCAGAAGTCTGGAACAACATTGCTTATCAGTTGTCACTTAAGAAGGCCCATCTCGACCGGGCCCAGCAATATGCGGAATCGGCGGTGACCGCGGTGTCAAATTCGCTGCGCAATCTTTCGCTCGACCAGTTGTCGGACCGGGATCTGGGAAATGTTTCCGCGCTAGACGCCGATTGGGACACACTGGGCTGGGTTTATTTCGCACGCGGCGATCTGTCCAAGGCCGAGAAGTATGTGGATGCGGCATGGACCCTGGGCGAGCACGGCGAGGTGGGCGATCACCTGGCGGAGATTTATGAAAAGCGAGGGCAGAAAGACGAAGCAATTCGCACCTATGCCATGTCACTGTCCGGACTGCGTCCGGCGCTTGAAACCAAAGGACGGCTGGCGGCGCTAGTTGGCGGTGACGCAAACGCCGGCAAAGTGGTGGAACAGCACCGGGCCGACCTGCAAACTTTACGCACCATTCATCTGGGCAAAATTGCTCCGGCGGTAGGAACGGCGGACTTTTTTGTGATTGTGACCTCGTCGGCTGGCGAGGCTAAGGTGGCGGCGGCGAAGTTTATCAATGGAGAGGACAAGCTGAAGCCGCTGGCCGAAAATTTGCGCAACGCGAAGGCGGACTTCGTTTTCCCGGATGATACGCCTACGAAAATCCTGCGGCGCGGAACCCTCGCCTGCTCTAAAGACTCACACGAATGCGACTTCGTGATGATGATTCCCGAGGATGTGCACTCGGTGGATTGAGCGCGAACGAAACCTAAACCACGAAGGACACGAAGTTACACGAAGGAAAACGCGGGATTTGCAGGCCTTCCTTCGTGCAACTTCGTGTCCTTCGTGGTTTAGGTTTTAGCAGCCTTATTGCTTTGCTCAAATGCATACGCGGCCTGCAGAACTTTCAGTTCACCGCGCGGCGGGCCGATAATCTGCAATCCAATGGGCAGGCCTTGCGAAGTGAACCCACAGGGGATCGAAATTGCCGGCAGTCCCCAGACATTAACCGGCCGGGTATTGCGCAGCAAAAGCATCTCAGCGGGGCGAAGTTGGGTCATGTCATTCAGCAAATCGGAAATTCGCGGCGTTTGAACCGGAATGGCCGGCGTAACGAGAAGATCCACACCCCGAAAAATTTCGGCAATGTCATGGCGAGCGCGCTTTAAGTGGGCCAGCGCTGCGGTGTACTCGGGCTGGCTCACCGGAGCCCCGGTCTTGAGGCGGCGCAGAGTTTCCGGATCGTACAACTCGGGCGAAGCGGCGATTTTGTCGCGATGGTACTCCTGGCACTCGAAGTTGAAGACGGTGCGGTCTTGCTCGACCGGACACTCCAGGTCACGAACGGATTTCACGAATCCTGCGAAGCGCGCGATTGCCTTTTTGATGGCAGATTCAATTTCGCGGTCCAGGTCTTCATAAAAATATTTCCGCGGAATACCCACGACGAAGTTGCGAGTGTCCGCTTTCAGGTTCTCGCGATAACCTGGGTGGGTTTCGACGATGGCATCAAGAACGATGGCGGCGTCCTCGATGGAGCGCGTGATGGGTCCAGCGTGATCGAGAGTTTGCGAGAGTGGGATAATTCCGCGGGTGCTGACTAATCCGTAGGTCGGCTTGAGTCCCACCACCCCGCAGAGAGAAGCGGGCTCGCGGATGGAGCCGGCGGTGTCGGTTCCGATGGCCGCGAAGCCCATGCCGGATCCAACCGCAGCGGCCGAACCACCGGATGATCCCCCGGCGATAAACTCGGGATTGACGGGATTGCGCACCTTTCCAAAGTGGCTGATTAGAGAACTGCTGCCATAGGCGAACTCCTGCAGATTTTGCTTGCCGAGCAGTACGGCTCCCGCAGCCTTCAGCTTTTTAACCACCTCGGCATCCTCGGTAGGGATGCGGTCGCGAAAAACCGCGCTGGCAGCAGTGGTTTTAGTTCCGGCGGTGTCGATAATATCCTTGAGGCCGATGGGAATGCCGTGGAGCGGGCCGCGCCAGTGTCCGGATGCGATCTCCTGCTCGGCCTGGCGTGCCTGAGCAAGGGCCAAGTCAGCGGTGACGGTAATGAAAGCATTGAGCGTGGGGTTCAGGCGGTCGATTTTCTCCATGCAATCGCGCAGCAGCTCAACCGGCGAAATTTCCTGTCGGCGAATTTGGTCGGCAGTTGCGGCGATGGATGGCAGTGTCATCTCGCGCCATCTTATCCTGATTCGCGCAATCTTTTTTCAGCTTGCCTATAATCAAACTGCTCCCGCCGGAATTCGTAGCGAGGTTCCGGCGAACCAGGAGGACTGCCATGACTTCATTGACCACCTCTCCAGTGCGGACGCAAGCGTTTTATCTCCAGGGAAAGTGGGTTGAGGACGGCACCCCGGTCGAGATCCGGTCGCCCTACGATGGCACGCCGCTGGCTACAGTTTTTCAGGGGACGGCTGCCCATGCGGAGCGGGCCATCCAATCTGCGGTGCAGGCATTTGGCAGCACGCGGCGGCTTCCGGCGTTTGAGCGGCAGCGGGTGCTGCGTTCGATTGCGCAATATATTTCGTCTCATAAAGAAGAGTTTGCGCGCACCATGGCGCAAGAGGCCGGCAAGCCCTTAAAAGCAGCGCGGACTGAGGTCGAACGCGCGGTATTCACTTTTACCGTGGCCGCGGAAGAGACCACGCGAATTCCGGGCGAATACCTGTCGCTTGACTGGCAGCAATTCACGTCAGGACGGTGGGGCATCGTGCGGCGGTTTCCGCTCGGCCCGATCGCGGGGATCACTCCATTTAATTTTCCGCTTAATCTGGTGGCGCACAAAGTCGCTCCTGCAATTGCCGCGGGCTGTCCTATTA
>JBOGLH010000010.1:0-22902 GCA_050746025.1 Terriglobales bacterium
GTTATTGACTGCTGCGGATTCCATCTGAGTACCCCAATTGCGAAGCGTTTGATTGAACCCCTGCTCCTGGGGTGGGTAGTAGGCGTTTGACAGCCCTGCCTCCAGTGCGTTACCTCCGACTTCCGACCAGTTGAAACTGGTGCCGCCCGAATCGGTTTTAGTGAGGAATGTTCGGGAGAGCGCGTATTCCGTGCGTCTCAGAAATCCTCCTGTTCCCATGGTGTAGTATCGGGGATCTTCGTGAGTGAGCGCTGGAACAATCGCCTCGGTAAAGTAAGTGCCTGAAACTCCGTCGGCAAAACCTCGCCAGTAGTAGCGCCCGTAACCGGCTGCACCCTGACCAAGCTCCGGGTCGGAATTAAGCGCCCAGCTTTGAAAAGCCAGAATGCCCGTCCAAACAAACGCGGAATAATCAAAGCTGTCATCCTCAGCGAGTCTGAACTTCTCGCGCGTAGTAAGGGCCGGAAGCTGGGCACCCGCGCTAACCGCAGCAAAATTGGGAACCACCCACATCATGCGCTTGGTCTGGCGTTCTTTAGATTGCGTCGAGTCGCCGGATGCCGATGAGTTGGGTTCGTCGGATTGGTCCTCTTTAGGGTCATTTTGTTTAGGGTCCTTTTTCGCTTGAGGTGGGTCTTGCGTCCCGGTGTTGACTTGAGGCATAGGCGTGTCGGGCACCGTTTGCGCGAGCAAGCCGCCGGTCAAAAGCAGAATGGTAGAAGCGAAAGCAGCTATCGTCAGCAGACGTTTGCGGCAGGAACGGACTGAATCCACGAATTGGAGGATCACTACCCTTTAGGTGCTAGAAAATGCGCTCTGGTTTGCTTCGGTCAGCCAGCGTCAGACATTCGTTCCCGGGGCCGCGTTTGTGCGCTATAGGCATGAGATAATCGGGGCTGATTGCGGCCCCTTAGCTCAACAGGATAGAGCTCAGGTTTCCTAAATTGAGGCGTTTACGCGGCGTCTGAGCCGCGTGCCGAAATCCCGAGGGCAGCCGAGGGACCTCGACGCGTACAATGAATTTCAATTCGGCCCCTTAGCTCAACAGGATAGAGCTCAGGTTTCCTAAACCTGCGGTTCCGGTTCGAGTCCGGAAGGGGCCTCCATACAACATAAACGAAGGAAAGCGGCAGGTTTACGTGGTGGACGATTCAGATTCTGGCGCGGAATTTTTCAAGCGGCGTTCTTTCTCTTCGAGCAAACGATTAATCTCTTTCACGAGATCCATCAGCTTATCCGGATCTTGTTCGTTTGCAGCTTGTTCGCACAAGTGCATCCACTGTTCTTTTCGCTGACCTTTCATGCGATAGCTCCGTGCGAGGTATGGATTGAGCAACTTACTACTTCGGATTTTCTGCGGTCAGTTCGGCGTCGAACAAAACGTGGTGAGAGGTACATTCGGTGCTAATTTCCTCGAAGCTTCGCTTGTAAATCCAACAAAGATCGAGGGAACAGTTGGTCATCGCACGACGATGCTGACCAGCTTACCGGTGAAGATCACTTTTACAATCTGTTTTCCCGCCACGTAGACTTGGATTCTTTCATCGGCGAGGACGCGGGCCTTGATTTCTTCTTCCGCGGTGCCGGGCTTGACCACGATTTTGCCGCGCAGCTTTCCGTTTACCTGCACAGGGATTTCAATCTCTTCTTCCTTGGCAAGCTCGGCATCATATTTCGGCCACGGTGTTTTCAACAGATTGCTGGTTTCGCCGAGCATCTCCCAAAGCTCGTGCGCGAGATATGGAGCAAAGGGAGCGAGCAAGAGAACTAGATTGCGTTGGACATCGGCCAGCAAAGGCAACAGCATCGCGGGCGAGGGCGCCCGCGCCATACGGTCATCTACCGAATAGAGCTCATTTACTAATTCCATGATGGCGGCGATGCAGGTGTTGAAATGCCAGCGGCCCTGGAAATCGTCGGTCACGCGCTTGATAGTCTGGTGAAGCTTGCGTTGAACAGCACGGGCTTCGGCAGATAAATCCGTGGGAATTGGCTTGCCCCAGTCTGGATCATCCGGGCGAGCGTTCTTTGCAACGAAACGATACACCCGTCCCAAAAAGCGCTGAATGCCTTCGATCCCCGTCTCCTGCCAATCCAAATCGCGGTCGGGAGGCGCTGCAAACAGGCTGTACATGCGGGCCGCATCGGCGCCGAAGCGGGCGACCATTTCGTCGGGTGAGACCACATTGCCCAGGCTCTTCGACATCTTGGCGCCATCTTTTATCACCATGCCCTGGGTGAACAGGCGCTCGACCGGCTCGTCGTTCTTGATGAGTCCTATGTCGCGCATGAACTTGGTCCAGAAGCGCGAATAAATCAGGTGAAGAATGGCGTGCTCGACCCCGCCAATATATTGGTCAATTCCCTGCTCGCCGAACCAGTAGCCGGCGATTTTTGAATCGAATGGAGCGCGGTCATTGTGCGCGTCGGTGTAGCGATAGAAATACCAGGATGAATCAACGAAGGTGTCCATGGTGTCGGTCTCGCGGCGCGCGGGACCACCGCATTTTGGACACGTCGTGTTCAAAAATTCCGGCACACGTTGCAACGGTGATCCGCCGGTCAAGGTGATCTCAACATGTTCCGGCAGAATGATCGGCAGATCTTTCTCGGCGACCGGGATGACCCCATCTTTCTCGCAATAGACCATCGGGATCGGCGTCCCCCAATAGCGTTGGCGCGAGATGCCCCAGTCCTTTAGACGGAAAGTAACCGTGGCTTTGCCAAAGCCTTTTTGTTCGGCGAGGGCTGACATCTTCTTGATTGCTTTTTCGCAAGTTAGGCCGGTGAATTCACCCGAGTTGATGAGATGGCCGTCCAGAGTTGTGAAAGGCAGCTCATCAGGCTGTGTGGCTCGGACATTCTTGTCCGAGGGGTTTTGAAAACCAGATGTTGTGCCTGAAGACTTGTCGGACAAGAATGTCCGACCCACATGGTCTGGGGGCTCTATGACCTGGCGAATCTCGATTCCATAATTTTTCGCAAATTCATAATCCCGCTCATCGTGCGCCGGAACGCTCATAATGGCGCCGGTCCCGTAATCCATCAGGATGTAGTTCGCCACCCAGACTGGAACTTTCTCTCCATTGAATGGATTGATCGCAAAATGTCCAGTGTTCACGCCATGCTTTTCTATGTTGCCGATGTCGCCCGTTTCTCGAGCTTTGGCTTGCTCGGCGATGAGTGCATCCACTTTCTTGCGCAGCTCGGGATCAGCACTCGCCAATTTTTCTGTAATCGCATGTTGCGGAGCGAGTTGGACGGAGGTCGCGCCGAAGATCGTGTCAACGCGCGTGGTGAAGACGGAGATCTTCTCGCCGGTTGCAGAATCCAGGCGAAAATCAACCTGCGCGCCTTCGCTCCTGCCGATCCAGTTGCGCTGCATGGTGCAGACCTTTTCCGGCCACCCAGGCAAGCGATCGAGATCACGCAATAGTTCGTCGGCGTATTGAGTCGTGCGCAGGAACCACTGCTCCAGTTCGCGCTGTTCGACCAGCGTGTCTTCGTGACGCCAGCAGCATCCGCCGACCACCTGCTCGTTCGCCAGCACTGTCGCGCACTTATGACACCAGTTCACCCGGCTCTTTTTGCGATAGGCAAGACCACGCTCGAATAACTTCAAGAAAAACCATTGGTTCCACTTGTAATAATCTGGCAGGCAAGTAGTTACCTCACGCGACCAGTCGTATCCGAAACCCAGGCGCTTCATCTGCGCCTTCATGTTGGCAATGTTTCGCAACGTCCATTCGCGTGGCGGAACCTTGGCCGAGATAGCGGCATTTTCGGCGGGCAGGCCGAACGAATCCCAGCACATGGGATGAAGCACGTTGTAGCCATTCATCCACATGTAGCGCGCGAGCGCGTCACCGATGGCGTAGTTGCGCACGTGGCCCATATGCAATGCGCCGGAAGGGTAAGGCAGCATTTCGAGCACGTAATATTTCGGCTTGGCGGAATGCGGCTCGGCGGCGTAAAGGGCCGAATCCTGTTGCCAGCGCGCGAACCACTTTTTCTCAACCTGATCCGGGGTGTAGCGTTCGTCGCGTCCGCGGCCTTCGTCCGGCTCTTCAGTGACGGACGCGGACTTCACGATAGTGGGTTCTTCCTGCGGCATGGTGGAACTAGATTTTACAATGTATGGAAAAACGGCGTGGTTTACCGTAGAGGTGTTCCCAGAAGTCCCGGACGGACCACAAGAATTTCCCACAGGCCCCAAAGAGCAGCCAGGGGACCGCCCCAGATGCACACCAGAGATCTCCAGCTGAGCTTGCTGAGCAGATCGCTTTGACTATCTCTTGAAATTACAAAAGGGCCATTGCCTTTGACCATGATGACGGGAGGATTCAGATCGAATTCGGTTGATGTATCCAATTTACCAACCGGAGCAAAAGCACTTAAAAGCGGAAGGGCCTCGCTACGTTGCAGGTCAGCTTCGCCGGCGCTAAGAAATCCCGGACCGATGCGAGAACAATCGTCCGGATCGGCACTGGGCGGCTTCCGCCAGGTGTTCACCTGAAGTGTGCCAAGCACAAAAAGCTTGTCGCCAGGCCTGATGGTATATTCTTGAGAAAATTCAGGACGCTCGCCGCGCGTCCGCGCCGCGATCACAAGTGCAAGATTGAAATAATCGGTGCGCTTGTCGGACGCGTTGAGGCGAAGTTCCGACCCGTGCGGATAAACCATAAGCATCCCGGTGCCGTCGTTGATGTAAAGCGGTGCGCACAATTCGTTGATCTTGTTCTTTAGATCGCCCTGAGGGTTGGATTCAACAATCAGCCGATAATAAAGACAATCGCACTGGCTCAAGGGTGAAACCAGGGTATAGGGTCCCATTGCGGTGCCGCTAATTTCGACCGGCCCCACGGCTGCAGCACGGATGGTCGAGCGCGGCACATTACTGATGCGGCGTTTCAGCTGCAGCAAACGAAAACCACGATAGAACATGAACGGACCGACAAGTATGCCTGTGACCGCCCAAAAGAGCGGCTGGCTCAGGATCCAGATGAGAAGATCGATCATCTGTGATCAGGATACAAAGATGTGTCAAGAGCAGAAAGTTACTCGCGTGTCGATGAAGAAATCCGTCTCATGCCTTTACGAGTTTCTTCAGTGCTGCGACGTTGCGGCGATCATCTCCGGGGTGGTCGATCGGAGTCTCGGCAATGAAGGCAGCATGCGCGACGCGGGGGTCGTTCAACAGGCGACGAAAAGGTTCTAACCCGATGGTTCCCTTTCCGATGTGCTGATGGCGATCGAGTTTCGACCCGCGGGCGGCTTTGGCGTCGTTGCAATGCCATAATGGAATATTCTTCAAGCCAATGGTGGTGTCTAGCCTGCGAAGGGCTTCTTGAAAACCTTCTTCGGAAACAATGTCATAACCGGCAACGTGAACGTGACAGGTGTCGATGCACGCCGCGACCGGAACATGGTTCCGCAAATGATCCATGACTTCGGCGACCTGCTCAAAGCTGCCGCCAAGCGAGAATTCCGCCCCGGCCGTGTTTTCGATCAAAATGGTAAGCCCGCCCTTCGCCAGGTCGAGCCCATTACTTGCCGCAGCAATGGCGGCAGCGGTTTGCAGCAATCCCTTTTCGCGATCGGCGCCCCGAAACGATCCCGGATGTAGGACCAAATACTCTGCGCATAATGCGAGCGCCCGTTTAATCTCGCCTCGAAAGGCCTCGATTGATTTGCGAAGAAACAGCTCGCTTGTGCCTGCCAGGTTGATCAGATAATTCGTGTGAATCACCAGGGGCTTCAAGTCATATTTAGCTCGCAGGTAATTCATCTGCTCGCACTGTGGACGACCTAATTCATACGGCTTCCATTGGCGAGGGCTGCTGGAAAAGATCTGGAACGTATTGCACCCCAGTCGATAGGCGCGTTCAGCGGCATTTTGAACTCCTCCAGACGATGAAGTGTGTATACCGATGCGACGTGCAGTGAGCTTGGGCGGCCGCCGCGGCGGGGTCGCTTTGAGAATGTCTTGCTCCTGGGCCAGGGAGCGGGTGCGAGGCATGGCCAAAGTATCTCAAGAAATGTGAGAAGGCAGTTTCCTTTGGAGCAGTGAGGCAGTGTCAAAAGCCAACCACAGAGAGCGCAGAGCCTCACAGAGAAAAAGCACAGAGGAAATTGCAAATTGGAATTCCTCTGTGGCGTTCCTCTGTGAAACTCTGTATCGTCTGTGGTTAGATTTTTCTGGTTAGCCTGCTCACTTCACTGATGCTGAACTGCTGCCGTTTGGCTTCCAGGTGGCTTCTTAGAAGCGCTTAACGACGCTGCATCCCACGGTTCGAAGTGTGCACGCCGGTTCTCGCTCCAGCAGGATTCATCGGACTGCTCACATACCGGATACAACTTGCCCCAGCCGGTGGAGTATACGATTCGGTCCGCAGGCACTCCCATTTGAACCAGCGCGTCACGCGTGACATCGGCGCGCTTCTCGGAGAGCGCGAGGTTATAGACGATCTCGCCACGTTGGTCAGCATCGCCGGCGATGGTCACGTAGACCTCAGGATGAGCTTTGAGCCACTCGGCATCTGCGCTCAGGGCCTGCCGGTCCTGGTCGGTGAGGTCGTATTTATCAAATGCAAAGTGGACGTCTTTGAGACCTTGCTCAACATCCTGCTTTTGGGCGGGTGTTGGCGGCGTGTACGGAACAGCCGCGGCCGGCTGCCCTGCTGTGTTCTGCTCACCGGCTGCTTGCGCGAAAGCCGCAGCTGTCAAGCAGATGGACGCAATCACGCTAAAAATCATGTATCGCATACTTCGTTCCCTAAGATCACCTTTCTGCGATGCCATCGAGCCAAGCTAGGTTTACCGGGTTATCTGCGATAAACTTGGGAATTCCAGAGGAGAACCTATGCTGGTAGTCATGCAGGCGCACGCGAAAGCCGAAGACATACGGGCGGTGTGCGAAAAAATTGAAGCGCTCGGATATCGCGCTCACTCCATTCCCGGAGCTGAGCGCACCGCGATTGGCATTACCGGGAACCGCGGCGAAATCGAGCCGGGAACGCTCGATGAAATGCCGGGCGTTCAGGAAGTCATCCGCGTAACCAAGCCTTACAAGCTGGTCAGTCGCGACATGAAGGCAGACAACACCGTGGTCTCATTCCCCGGCACTGACGCCACATTTGGCGGACCGGGGCTGGCCATAGTTGCCGGACCCTGCGCCATCGAGAGCCGCGAGCAGGCGTTTGCGGTCGCGAAGCGTGTGCATCGGGCAGGAGCTCAGTTTTTCCGTGGCGGAGCTTATAAGCCGCGCACCTCGCCTTATGCATTTCAAGGCCTCGGCGAAGAGGCGCTGCAGATCATGGCTGAGATTCGCGATCAATACGGAATGAAGATCGTGACTGAGGCTATCGATAACGAGTCGCTCGCACTGGTAGAAGACTATGCGGACGTAATCCAGATCGGCGCCCGCAACATGCAGAACTTTTCGTTGCTCAAGCGCGCCGGACGTTCGCGGAAGCCGGTGCTGTTGAAGCGCGGAATGGCAGCAACTCTGGAAGAATTTTTAATGGCGGCCGAGTACGTGATGAGCGAAGGCAATTACAACGTGATCCTGTGCGAGCGCGGGGTGCGGACCTTTGCTGATCATACCCGCAATACGCTCGATCTGAGCCTGATTCCCGCGGTGCAGCGGTTGAGCCACCTACCGATTGTTGTTGATCCCAGCCATGGCACGGGCAAGCGGAACAAAGTCACACCGCTGTCGCGCGCCGCGGTTGCGGTGGGTGCGGATGGACTGCTGATCGAAGTTCACTGCGAGCCGGATAAAGCGCTGTCGGATGGAATGCAGTCGTTGTATCCAGATCAATTCGATGAGTTGATGACGCAGGTCAGACAGATTGCGCCGGTGGTGAAGAGGACGGTGCCGGGGATCGGGGAGCACAGAATTTTGGCTGCTTCAAGCCCGAACGACGCTAAAGTTCGGTAAAACGAGCTGGTAATGCTGCTTTATCTACAGCTCGCTTTTTGTGCGCTGGCATTGCTGTCGCCGTCTTTTGGGGCGACTGCGGCGTTACATAACGCTTCGGGGACGCACCCGAGCCTTCAAATTCCCAATGGTGAGGATACGGTCGCAGCCTTACCTATCCGAATGACGAACCCTCGATTTCCCAAGCTTAAGAAAAAGAAGTCCGGCAGCAATATCGTTCTATCAATCTGTGTCTCCACGAATGGGATCGTCAAAGATCCCTCTGTTGTGAGAGGAGATCCGGCTCTTGTTAATGCTGCGATAGAAGCTGTTCGCCAGTGGCTATATTTGCCAGCAATGCGTCACGGAGAATTCGTTGAAAGCACAGAACAAGTCACAATCGAATATCCGGGCAAGAAAGACTTTCAACCTGAGGAACAAGCAGCTGGCGGTCTGGGCGAGCCGCCGAAAGATCTACTGAAGGATGTTGCTGACGGCACAGTCTTAAGAGTAGGAAAGGGAACAGATGTTATTCCATTACGAACGACCGTTGCGCCGGATCCCCAATATACAGAGGAAGCCCGCATTAATCGGGTTCGGGGGAAGGTCCTGCTTGGCGTTGTGGTCGGGTCCAAGGGCGAGGTGAAAAGTGTTTGGGTGGTACAAGGACTGGAACAAAGCTTAGATCTCGCATCGATTGAAACAGTTAAGGGATGGAAATTTTCTCCAGCGTCGAAAAATGGAGAAGCAGTGGCAGTAGTAGTCAACTTAGAGACGAGTTTTGACATTTACTGATGATTCTTTGTCACTATTCATTCCTCCTGCTTGCCGCCGTCGGCACTCCCAACTTCCTTAGCCGGTCTTTGGCCTGCATGGCTTCGTTGGTGCGCGGATACCGTTGCACTACATGGCGCAACGTCGCAATGCCGGAATCCTTCTGGCCTGATTCGATCTGCGCCATGCCTTTCTTCAACTCGGCCGACGCCGCCTTGCTTCCATCAGGAAAACTCTGCAAGACCTGGTCGTATCCTTTGATCGCGTTCGGATAGTCCCCTGCCTTGAAGTCCATTTCAGCCAGATAGAAATATGCATTGCCGGCGAGATCGGTGTTGGGATAATTCTTTACGTAATCGGAAAATTCCTGTTTGGCAAGGTCGACGTTGCCTCCGTTGTAGTCACGGAGCGCATTGTTATAGAGAACGTCAGGAGGCGGCACACTCATCTGCTGTTGTTGCTGCTGAGTTTGCTGGGCCTGCTGGCTCGCCTGCGCGGCCAGAGTTTGCTGCGCCTGCTGCATGGTCTCAAGCTGGTTGGTAACTTTGCCGAGCCGCGCTTTTAATTCGTCAAGGCTGTCATTGAGAGTCTGCAATTGGCCGGAAAGCTGGTCGACATGATTGTTAGTGTCGCTCTGCTGCTTTTGGATCGCGACCTGCATATTGGTGATGGCGACCGTCACCTTGTTAATACTGTCGGTGTTCTGGTCCATGAGGTTCTTGATCACGCCCATACGCTCATCGAGACCCTGCTTGAGCGCGGTCATCTGGTCCTGAATCTGCTGCACCTGGGTCTGCAGTTCGACCAATTCCCGGTTCACGGCCCAAGCCGGCGAGCTCATGACTCCGGCCAATACAATGACGAAAAGCGGGTTGCGAAGGATTTTCATATCAATTCCTAAGATGCGGAAAGAGTCCTAGTCGTAAGTGCATCAGAAGAGTCCTTTAAAATCAAGCTCACGGGCGGACAGAGGATTACTGAGCTTGGTGCAGCAGGGCAAACGCCTTGCTCCTACGGCACTTCTGAGTGTGCGAATCTAGACTGCTGCGAGTTGCGACACCTCTGCCACCGCGGTGGCAAAGGCCGCTAGGGCGTGATCGATCTGCTCTTTGCTGATGATTAATGGCGGCTGGAAACGCACGACGTTACCATACACTCCCCCAACGCCGACCAGCACTCCCTGGCGAAGCAGCGCGTCGCGGATGGCTTCGGCTTCTGAGTTCGCGGGCGTCAGCTTTTCATCGCGCACCAGCTCGACCCCAATCATCAGACCCAGGCCCCGAACTTCCCCAATCAGCGGATTCTGCTTCTGCAAATCACGAAGTTTTTTCATGGCATATTCGCCGGTTTCGGCCGCGCGGGCCGGCAGGTTCTCCTCTTCCATGATCTGAATGTTGGCGAGCGATGCTGCGCAAGCCACGGGATTGCCCCCAAACGTCGAAAGATGGTCACCGGGCTTGTAGGCGGCGGCGATCTCCGGGCGCGTGGTATAGGCACTGAGCGGGAAGCCGTCGGCGATTCCCTTGGCGGTGACCAGAATGTCAGGAGTCACACCGTAGTGCTCGAGGGCAAACATCTT
Source organism: Terriglobales bacterium (assembly GCA_050746025.1). Taxonomy (GTDB): domain Bacteria; phylum Acidobacteriota; class Terriglobia; order Terriglobales; family Acidobacteriaceae; genus Gp1-AA145. The sequence continues at coordinate 10,275 of JBOGLH010000010.1, forward strand.
GCCAGTGCGGCCGAAGCCGGACTGTACCTCGTCTGCAATAAAAAGTATTCCGTGCTGATCGAGAACTTTTTTTACTTCATGGAAATAGTTCTTTGGAGGAACCAGAATGCCGCCTTCCCCCATGACCGGCTCAGCGATAAATGCAGCCACGTCGCCGGCAGTGGCAAAGCGAATGATTTCATCGATCGACTTCGCACATTGTCGCGCACATTCTTCGGGATCGTTGGGCCACAAGGAACGATAAACATAGGGTGCTGGGGCGAATGCGATTCCGGCAGCATAAGGACCGCCGCGTTTTTTGCGACCCTGATTTCCGGTCAGACTAAGAGTGCCCCAGGTGCGGCCGTGAAAGCTGCCCTGCAAAGAGATGAACTCGTGTTTGCCGGTGTAGAGGCGCGCTAGCTTCAGCGCCCCTTCGATTGCCTCGGCACCTCCGTTGCCGAAGAAGGACTTTGTCAATCCAGGTGGTGCGATGGTTGCCAGTTTTTCGGCGAGATCGGCGACCGGCGCCACATGATAAAGATAGGAAGAGCAGTGGATCAGCTTCTCCATTTGGGCTTTGGCGGCGGCGACTACGCGCGGGTGATTGTGGCCGGCATTAACCACAGAGATCCCGGAAAAGCAGTCGAGATATTCGCGGCCGTTTTCATCCCAAACTTTGACGCCGCTGGCGTGGTCAATCACAATGGGCGCAACCGACTTCAAGAAGCCGGTCATTACGTAGTCTTTATATTTCTGAATTGTGCTGGACATGAGCGCCTCGGTTGAATCAAAAGCATTAACCACGAAGGACACGAAGGTTCACTAAGTAAAAAGAGCTATTTGTCTAAAGTTAGTTAACCGAAACGACAAGTAGAATCATAAGACCCGAATTGGTTTCCTTCGTGATCCTTCGTGTCCTTCGTGGTCACAATTTTAAAATTTGCGTGAGTGGTCGCTGGCCCAACGTTCCACCACGACTTTCTTTTCGGTATAGAATTCGACGGCATCGCGGCCCTGCCCGTGCTGCACGCCGAAGAAGCTGTCTTTCCAACCGCTGAACGGGAAATAAGCCATGGGGGCCGCCACTCCGATGTTGATGCCAATATTTCCCGCAGGCGCCTCGTAGCGAAACAGTCGCGCCGCCGCGCCGCTCGAAGTAAACAAAGAAGCCTGATTGCCATAAGCGCTACGCTCAAGGAACGCCAGCGCGTCATCGAGATTATTTGCATGAACCAGGCTCAAGACCGGGCCAAAGATTTCTGTGTCGGCAAGTTCGCTATTTGCCGGCAAGGCGTCGAGCACAGTCGGCTTCACGAAGTTACCGTTGTCCCCGCCGGGGATTCGCGCCTGCCGACCGTCGAGCAGCAATTTCGCGCCTTCGCGAGTGCCGGCATCGATAAGGGATTCCACGCGCGCCTTACTCTGCGGGGTAATGACCGGGCCCATTTGAACTCCTTCGTCCAAACCGTTCCCGACGCGCAGCGAACCGGCAGCATCGGTGATTGAATCCCGAAATGTCTTCTGCGCTTCCCCTATGGTGATCGCCACCGATACTGCCAAACAGCGCTGCCCTGCGCACCCAAAGGCGCTGTCGCTGATGATCTGCGTGGCCATCTTCATGTCGGCGTCAGGCAGCACGATGACGTGATTTTTGGCGCCGCCTTGGCACTGCGCCCGCTTGCCATTCGCGCCCGCGCGAGCATAGATGTATTTCGCGACCGGCGTCGAGCCCACGAAGCTGATCGCCCGAACTTTGAAATGATCGAGAAGAGTGTCAACTGCAGGCTTGCCGCCGTTCACCAGGTTGACTACTCCGGCAGGCAATCCAGTTTGCTCGAGCAACTCAAACGCTTTCCGCATGGTGAGCGGCACGCGCTCTGACGGCTTGACGATCAGCGTGTTGCCACAGGCAATCGCATACGGCAGGAACCAGAACGGAATCATGCCGGGAAAATTAAAGGGCGTGATTGCTGCTACAACGCCCAGCGGCTGGCGGATCATGGTTTCGTCGATGCCACGGGCGACGTCTTCGAGGTTGTAGCCCTGCATCATCATTGGAATGCCACAAGCCACTTCGACATTCTCAATCGCCCTGCGCAACTCAGCTTTGGCTTCCGCGAAGGTCTTGCCGTTCTCCTGGGTGATGATGCGCGACAACTCGTCGATGTGCTCTTCCAGCAGTTGTTTCAATTTGAATAGCGGCTGAATCCGGTTTTCAGGAGGAGTGCGGCGCCACGCCGGATAAGCTGCGGCCGCGGCATCGATGGCTTTCGTAACTTCTGTGACATCCGAAAGCGGAACCCGCGCGATTGCTTCGCCGGTGGCGGGATTAATCACATCCTGCCATTCGCTGGCGGAAGAATCCTGCCACTGGCCGTTTATGTAATTCGGAACCTTAGTTAGCGGTGGCGCTGCAACGCTGCCCATGTTATAACCTTCCAAATCGTTAAGAGTGACTTTACTTGCTGAGAGCCTCAAGCGGCCTGCCCTTTTCGCAGACTGATGCAAGCGCCGCTTCCAGTACGTCGAGGCCTTCATCCATTTGCTGATCAGTGGCAACCAGCGGGACGAGTAACCGAATTACGTTTCCGTAGCTTCCCGCCGTGATCGTAATCAGCCCGTGCTCGTAACAGTATTGCGTTATTTTCTTTGTCTCTTCAGGCGCGGGTTCGCGGGTTTCGCGAGACTTCACCAATTCGAGTGCGCGCATGGCGCCGAGGCCGCGAGCGTCACCTATCAAATGAAACCGTTCCCTCCACTCCCGTGCACGCTTTTCGAAACGCTGGCCGATGGAATTCGCACGCGCCAGCAGATCGGTGTTTTCGAATTCGTCGAGCACAGCATTCGCCGCGGCGCAGGAGAGAGGATTACCACCGAAAGTTCCTCCCAAGCCGCCAATGCCGGGAGCGTCCATGATTTCAGCCCGGCCAGTGACTGCGGCCAGAGGCAATCCTCCGCCCAGAGATTTCGCGGTAACCAAAATGTCGGGCTCGATGCCGTAGTGCTCGCTGGCGAACATCTTCCCGGTGCGTCCGAAACCGCTCTGCACTTCGTCTGCGATGAATAAGACTCCGTGCTTGTGGGAAATGTCCATCAGGATGCGAAAGAATTCCGGCGGCGGATCAACGAAGCCGCCCTCGCCGAGGATGGGTTCGGCAATTACAGCGGCCACATCTTCCGCAGCAACTACACGCTTGAAAGTGTCTTCAAGGTGGCGCGCACAATAAACGTCGCATGACGGATATTTCAGCGAATATGAACAGCGGTAACAATACCCATACGGAATGCGGTAAACGTCGGAAGGAAAGGGCGCGAAGCCGGCTTTGTAGGGATGAGTTTTGCTGGTCAGCGCCAGCGTCATCATGGTGCGACCATGGAACGCGTCTTCAAAGGCGATGATTCCCGGGCGGCCGGTATGAGCACGCGCGATCTTGACGGCGTTCTCAACCGCCTCCGCGCCGGTATTAACCAACAGCGTCTTCTTCGGAAAATTGCCGGGCGTGATGTGATTCAGCCGCTCGGCTAGTTGAATGTAATTCTCGTATGGCGTCACTGAAGCACAGGCATGCAGGAAATTTTGTAGCTGCGACTGGAGTTCGGCGACCACATGCGCATTGCGGTGTCCGGAGTTGAGAGAGCCGATGCCGCCTGCGAAATCGATGAAGCGGTTCCCGTCGACGTCTTCGAGCCAGGCGTCTTGCGAATGTGCTATATAAACCGGTGTTGCGTGCGACAGCCCACGAGGAACGGCTGCATCGCGCCGTGCGGCCAGGTCGCGAGATTTGGGCCCCGGTATTGGAGTTTGTAACTGAATTGTGCTCATGTCTGCGACGCTATTCCCGCTTCCTCTGTGGCGTTCCTCTGTGAAACTCTGTGTCCTCCGTGGTTGGCTTTTCTAAGGCTTTACCACAGAGGCCACAGAGTTTCACAGAGGAATGCCACAGAGGTAATCACTCCTTCAGTACCACCCGATCGGCTGCTCGTTCAAATTAATGTGCACCTGCTTGGTCTCGAGATATTCTTCGATCCCGCCTGGGCCCAGTTCGCGCCCAAAGCCTGACTGTTTGTATCCGCCCCAGGGGGCTTCGACGTAGGTCGGCTGCATGTGATTGACCCAGACAATTCCCGCGCGCAACGACTTCACTACGCGAAAGGCTTTGAAAATATCGCGGGTCCAAACCGCCGCGGCCAGCCCATACGGAGAATCGTTGGCAATCTTCAGCGCATCTTTTTCGTTTTCGAACGGAATGACCGAAGCGACCGGGCCGAAAATTTCTTCGCGTGCGATGCGCGCACTATTGTCAACGTCGTAAAAAATGGTCGGCTCGACGTAATATCCCTTAGAAAAACTATTCGCGCGCCCGCCACCGATGGCAACTTTGGCCTCTTTTTTCCCCAGCTCCTGATACGACCGAACGCGCTCGTATTGATCCCTGCTGACCAGCGGCCCCATTTTCGTTTCACGCTCCAACGGCGGACCAAGCTTGATGCTCCGGGCTTTTTCCGTCATCGCATCGACGAACTTGTTATAGATCGACTTTTGGACAAGAATCCGACTCCCAGCGGAACAGACCTCACCCTGATTGATGAACACACCAAACAGCGCGCCGTCGATCGCAGCTTCGAAATCGGCGTCGGCGAAAAAGATGTTAGGCGACTTTCCGCCCAGCTCGAGGGTCACGCGCTTCACTGTGTCCGCGGCCTGTTTAACAATGATCTTGCCGACCTCCGCGCTTCCGGTGAAGGCGATCTTGTTCACGTCCGGATGTTTGACCAGTGGCGCACCGCAAGTCTCGCCGTATCCCGTGATGACGTTGACGACACCAGGCGGAAGACCGACTTCAGAAAACCAGTTCGTAATTTCGAGAGCCGTTAGCGGAGTCTGCTCGGCGGGTTTCAGAACACATGTGCATCCAGCGGCCAGCGCCGGCGCCAGCTTCCACGCCGCCATCAGCAAAGGATAATTCCAGGGAATAATCTGTCCCGCAACGCCGACCGGCTCTTTGAGCGTAAGGCTGACCGCGTTGTCCGGAACCGGATTTACGTATCCAAGAATTTTCGTAGCCAGCCCGCCGTAATATTCGAAGCAGGTCGCGACGTCGTTGATGTCGTATTCAGCTTCAACAATCGGCTTGCCGGTATTGCGGCATTCGAGTTCGGCGAGCATGGCCGAGTTTTGCCGAATCTTTTCGGCCAACCGGAATAAAACGCGGCCGCGCTCCTGCGGAGTAGTCGTTGCCCAAGGGCCATCTTCAAATGCGGCTTTGGCGGCGCCAACCGCGCGATCCACGTCATCGGAGTTCGCATCGGGCACGTGCGCGATAACCTCTTCGGTCGAGGGATCGAAGACTGGAATGGTTTTATTCGATTTACTCGCGACCGTTTCGCCATTGATGAAAAGCTGATATGTCTTCACTTCGGTCGTAACACCGACTGGCATAACACCTCCTGCGATCAATTCGTCGAGCTGGGCTCGACCGGACGGGCGAGAGTGGCCGTCCCCACATGCACACAACTCGTCGGCTTTTTCCTTCCGTATACAAAAAAGAAAAATGCGGCCAGAACAATGAAAAACAATGTAAGACCAAACATGCTTAACTCATATTTCAAAACTGAGGTGATTTGACTCGCCGGGAAAAACGCTACTACGATTGCCGCTAGGGTGGTGAGAAGCCCACTGCTGCCCGCCATGATTAAGGTCCTGCGACTGTAGCGGCCTTCGCGCGGAGCAGACCTGAAGGCAAGTTTAAGCAGCGCCGCAAACATGTATATAAACGGAACCAGCTGCAGGACCACCGCGATCGACAGCATGGTTTGAAATGCTGCCTGCACTCCACCGGCTGCGGCGAAGTTAATTATCACAAGCAGCAGGGACACCAAGCCTTGGACAATGAGCGCCGCGTAGGGTGTTGCATAACGCGGATGCAGGCTGCCTAACCAGGATGGCATGTAAGCGTCCAAGCCAGCAACAAATGGAATTCGAGCCGATCCGCCCATCCACGCTGAACCGATGCCCGCGATCGAAAGACTCAGCATCAGCGCAAATGGAATCACAATCCATGACAGTCCGACTTGTGCCGCCATGTGGCTCACCGCCTGCACAATGCCCTGCAACACGCTGACTTTTTTCCCGACGGCAATCAGCAGAGTCAGCGTCACTCCGAGATATAACACCCCTGAGAGAATTCCACCCCAGGCGACCGCGCCGGGCAAGGTACGAGCAGGATCGCGAATTTCATCGCCCATCACTGACGCCAATTCCAATCCGACCAATCCGAAGCAAATCACACCAAACGAATTCAACACAAAGCGCGGATCAGCCGGAACGCGAAAATCCGCGGACGTGAGCGTTGTCCCAAACCGCTGCCACAAGACGATCCCCAGCCCAATCAGAACCGCAGCCGCGATCCCAGTGCCAATCGCGCCAAGATTATTAATCCACTTCCCTACCCCGAGGCCGACGATGTTCAGCCACGTAAGCACCGCCAGCAGCACGGTCGAAGTCGCAAGCGCGAAAATCTTGTTGTCCGCCAAGGCCTGATGGCTCGGCCCTAGAACGTAAACTGACACTCCGACGAAGTAGAGCATCACTGTCGGAACGTAAAGCATGTTGTTGGTCCAATAGCACCATCCGGAGAGAAATCCGTGGAAGTCGCCGAAAACTTCTTTGGCCCAGAGATAAACGCCGCCTTCACCGGGATAACGGTGCGCCAGTTCAATGACCGCGATTCCTTGCGGCCAAAAGAAAAGCAGCAGCGCGATGATCCACAACCAGACGGTCACACCGCCATTCGCCGCGATGGACGGCACCACATTCAGATTGAAGACGGCAACAACAAAAAGCAGAACGAGATCCCAACGACCCAGGACACGCTTCAAATTCGTCGGGTTATGTTCGGCTGACATTTCGCACCTTTGCAGAAAAAGGCGGGCGAGGGCGCCCGCCCCACACGTCTATTTACTGATTAGTGAGCAACTACGGCGGCACTGCGTTCTTGCTGCGCCTTCGCCAAAGCCGGTGCCACATCGGCGAATGCCGCAATGTGCTTGTCGATGTCGGCTTCGGTGTGCTGCACCGAAATCGTCCATTGCTCATCCCACCAATAGGGCTGGGCCATGACGCCGCGATTGACCATACCAAACCAGTAGTGCCGCCACAGATCGACATCAACCGTAAGCCAGTCGCGGTAGTTGCGAATTTCTTTCGGATACAACATCAACGCGCCATTCGCGCCGGCGCTGATGATGTAGCCCTGCAGCCCAGACTTAGAGACGATCTCGCGATAGCCATCGGTCAACTTTTTACTCAGCTTATCGACGTGCGCGTAATTCTCGCGGGTGAGAACGCTGCGGAACGTCGCCAGTCCGGCGGCCATCGAAACCGGATTCGTGTTGTAAGTTCCGCCGTGAAAAACTTTGTGCTGAGAAATCAAGTCCATCACGGATTTGTGCGTGCCAAAAGCCGCGAGCGGCAGGCCTCCGCCAATCGACTTAGCAAGGCAAATCATGTCGGGACGGACGTTGAAATATTCCGATGCCCCGCCCCAACCAAGTTTCGCGCCAGTTTTCACTTCGTCGAAAATCAGCAGTGCGCCATAGCGGGTGGCGATCTCGCGCAAGCCTTCGAGAAATCCGGGTTGCGGCATACACAAGCCCACGTTCATCAGGATGGGCTCAAGAATGATCGCGGCAATTTCGCCCGGGTTCTGCTTGAAGCGATTCTCGACGCTGCCGAGATCGTTAAATGTGGCGATCAGAACATTGGCGAGAGTTGATTTGGGCACGCCCAAGCCAGCAGGCACAGAAGTCGGGGCGTGGATGTCGCCATACTCGTGCGGCTCGTGCGGCTTTACACTGACCAAGGCGTCGTTGTGCAAGCCGTGATAGGCGCCTTCGAACTTGACGATCTTGTCGCGTCCGGTAGCTGCTCGGGCGAGGCGGACGGCATGCATGGTGACTTCGGTCCCGCTGTTGCCGAAACGGACCATCTCCACCGGAAAACGATTGCAGATTTCTTCCGCGAGTTCCCACTCCATGTCATGTGGCATGCCGAACATGGTGCCGGTGCTCAGCCGTTTTTCGACCGCTTTCATCACCGCGGGATGGCAATGCCCGGCCATGATTGCGCCAAAGCAAAGGTTGTGATCGATGTACTCGTTGCCGTCGAGATCGCGAAATTTGCTGCCGCTCGCGTCTTTTACAAAAATCGGGTAAGGATCATAGGCGCGGTAGTTGCTGGCCACGCCGAGCGGAATGCGCTTCAGGTTTTTCTTATGGGCCTCAGCCGATTTAGGCGTGCGGCGCACGAAGGTGTCGAGTTCTTTCTGTAGTTCGGGGTACATCGTGGTCTCCGGAGAGTCTCAAGCCGCGCGTTGGCGGCCATTAGATTAGCCGGGTGGCCAGGGCCACCCGGGTTGGGGCTAGAAAAACAATTTTAGAGCAAACTGCACCAGGCGGGGATCGCGGACTTGTGTGACTTGTCCGAATTGCGCGCCGTCCGAAACATTTCCGTCCGGGTTGTAGAACTGCGTATGGTTGAAGATGTTGAAGAACTCAGCACGGAAATCAACGTGCGTGCGTTCGGTCACCGGGAACGTTCTCAAAATTGCCAGGTCCGTATTGCTGATGTGCGGCCCGCAGCAGATGGTGCGTTTCGTATTTCCGAGAGTTCCCAGTAGCGATGGCTGATAACATTCGTATTGTGCTCCCGCGCTACACGGCGGAGCGCTACTATCTGTAGCGTTGTCCGTGAAGCTGTTGGGGTCGAAGTAGTAGCCATTATTAGATTGCGGTTTCATTGTGCGGAGGGGCGCAAGCTGCGCTGGCTGACCGGGCAGTTCGAAATCGAAGCTATACATCAACTCGTTATCGGCGACAGTGGAAATGCGAATTGGAAATCCAGTCTGAAAGGTAGTAATACCCGAAACCCCCCACCCGTTCACCAATTTGTCAGCGAAATTATTGAAGTTGTGCTTAGGGATTTGCCAGTAGTAGCTCATAACCAAGCGATGCCTGGCGTCAAAGGCCGAGAGCGAACGGCTGATTCGCGGATCGATTGGATTCAAGATGCCTTCAAAACTGGATGCCTGATCGAATGACTTGCTGAATGTGTACGCAACCGTGAACTGCAGACCATGCGCGAAACGTTTATCCAACGACGCTTGCAGTGAGTTATAAGCCGAGTTGGCGATCGTGTCTTGGGCGAAGATGCTGCTAAAAACCGGAATACCATCAGCCGGACAACCGGTTCCAGTCATGGGATCGCATTGAGGTGAAGAATAGCGGCGCAGGCCGACAAGTGTAATGTCATTCGCGAGCGTTGTGTTCGCGGGTATCACCGTTGGGCCGTTTGGTCCATAGGGAAGGTGGAGGCCGTGAGGACCGGTCACCGATCCCGCAGGAATGATGAATTCACTATCAGAGAAGTACGGACCACAGCTTCCCGCTCCGAGCGCGTCGTTAATATCCAGGCAGGTCTGGGCATTTCCATAGTTAATGTCGTGGGTCGCCAGGAGTCGGTGTCCTTGTGATCCGACGTAACCGATCTCGAACTTCATGTCGTTTGTCAGCTGCCGCTGAATGGTCAAGTTGTATTGCGCGGAATACTGATTGCGCATGTGCGGCTGGAATTGCCCGAACAACGTGTTTGGCCGGAACAATCCCCAGTCGACCGGGTGCCCGCGTTGCGGATTCAGAATGCCGTTGACGCCAGACAGCGAATTCAGCCCGAACGGATTGGGGTAGGTGATGGCTGGTCCACCCTGGTCCTGAAAAGGAGTGTTGAACCCGGTATTGAAAGGAAATGTGCTTCCGCCGAATGGCGGCTCAGCGCTGAACTGTTCCAGCACAAGCTGCTCAATAGGGTTGTAAAATAAACCCCAACCTGCGCGGATGCTGGTTTTTCCTGAGCTTCCTGGACTCCACGCAATTCCAATGCGCGGCGCAAAAGCTTTGTAGTACGTCTGTGTCAGGCCATTGGGCACGCCCTTGTCTCCGGGGACGAGCAAACCGACCGGAGTCATGGATGAGCAATCTGTGTTGACGGTGTTTTCGCAGGGGTAAACCGTGCTCACTTGGCCAGGGCGAAACGTCTGTACATGCTTGCTGATGTCGGCGATTGGAGTATTGAGCTCCCATCGCAGGCCATAGTTAAGCGTCACGTTGGGTTTCAGCTTCCAGCTGTCCTGCGCAAACAGATAAAGCCCGGTGCTGCGGACGTTCTCAACCTGCGCGGATCCCTGTCCGTAAGAACCGGGCAATCCGAGCAGATAATCGGAGAATGTCGTATCGCCGAGGGTGCTGTTGGTCGAAGTTCCGTCGATAAAGAACTCACCGTTGACGTCGAAATAGAGAGTTTGGTCAAAGCGCTGGCGTCGGAGATCAGTACCGAACTTTAATGAGTGCTTTCCAACTACCTTGCTAAGGCTATCGGACCATTGGAACGAGTTGCCCACTTGAGGCAATTCACCCTCTCCATTGTTCCCAATCGTGAATCCTCCGCTCACCTGAATGAAAGGAAGACCCTCGTGTTGCGGTCCGAGATTTGGATGAATTCCAGTCGGATTGCCGGGCGTGCCATCGTCAAAGCAAGGCACCCCTGAGGGAAAGGCGGCAAGCAGCCAGGATTGCGCCGGCGGGCACGAATTGTGTAGTGAAGTTGTGAAGACCGGGTGCTGGAACGTTCGTTGTGCTTCACGGTTGTAGTTGAATCGGAACTCGTTCACGGTGGTGTTGTTGATCGTCCAGGTATGGCTTATATTCCACTGCTGAAATCTCTCGTTAGTTATAGATCCAAATCCGGGGACATTCGCGCCGGCTGCTTCAAACTGCGCGAATGGGGAGACGAGGTGGTGATCGTCAAAATAGTAATAAAAGCTGAGGTTTTGCTGGTTGTTTATACGATGGTCAAGACGTACTGTGAATTGATCGCCACGCTCGGGCTGCACCGGTGCAGTCACCAGCGCATCGCTACCGTTGGGCGGAATTGGAACGTACTGCAGCAGATCAACAGCGGTCGGATCAAGGCAGCCGAGCGGAATGATATTGCCAGGGAAAAGATCTGAGTAGAGTTGATTATCTGGGATATTAGGCGCCGATCCCAATGCTGTTGTGCAGTTGGGCCTCTGGTTGAGTGGATAGGCAGTACTCAAGGTGCCGCTGAAGGGCGATTCTGCGGAAAAATCGGCGAAGGGCTGAGTAGCGCTGGGACGCTCTGCCGCAGTAGGAACCGTTACCAGCGGCGAGCGAATTCCCTGACGAATTCGTCTCCCTTCGTACGAGGTAAAAAAGAATGTGCGGTCTTTTTTTACAGGTCCACCGAACGTTCCCCCAAACTGGTTTTGATTGAACTGAGGCTTATCGCAAAAACTGATGTCGGCGCCGCAGTAAGGATTGGCATTCAGCTTTGTATTTCGAAAGAACTCGTACAAGTTGCCATGCCAATCGTTCGTACCTGATTTCGTAATCACGTTTACCACGGACCCGGAATTGCGCCCGTACTCTGCATCAAAAGTGTTTGTCAGGACACGAAACTCAGCAATGCTATCGGGGCTGGGCTGCACAGTAGGCAGATTGACGAACTGATCATTGGCGTCTCCGCCGTTCACGCTAAAGTTGTTTGCGCGACCACGGCCACCGTTGACCGAAACTGCGCCGGCTCGGTCACTACCATAAGCAATCGAATTGCTCGATCCCACAGTGGACATCACACCCGGCTGAAGCTGCAAGAACTGATAGGTGTCGCGGGCGTTCAACGGCAGCTCGCTAACGGTGCGATCATCGACTACGGCGCCAAGCTGGGTGCTGGTGGTGTCCACTAAAGGCGCCTGGGAAGAAACCTCGACCGTTTCTTGCGCTGCTCCAGGCTGCAGAGTTGTGTTCAGCGTAAGTACCTGGTTCACCTCCAAGATCACATTGTCGCGAACAACTTTCTTAAACCCCGAAAGCACGTATTCGATGTGGTAGTTGCCGGGCTGAACTTCCAGAAGACTGTAATCGCCGGTGTCGTCGGTTTTGGTGCTGCGGCTGACGCGCGTGGCGTCATTGACCAGAGTGATGGTCACGCCACCCACTACCGCGCCGGTCGAGTCAGAAACGCGGCCGATAATACGACCACCGGTGCTCTGAGCGAACGCGCTTAGAGCTAGCGAAAAAACTGCCACTACCACGCAGCAAAAAACTCCAAGACGGCGGAATTCAGGGAAGGACATCGGAGCGTCTCCAGGCAATCGCCAAGAATAAACTTCCAAAACGAGTAGTTGTGCGAGAAGCTAACCTTGCTATAATTCCGCAAGGTTAGTAGCTGACCAACTGAACTGTCAAGCGAAAACGCTGCTAAGCCCCCGCATAAAACTCGGCACGGACTTGCAACATGAAAACGCCGACCGTGATTTTGTCGGAGTTGCCAAGGACAGCCGAGGGCGGGGTCCCCACACGATATATGGCGTCGAGCAGCAACAACGATTATCTAAAGATTGGCGACGTCGCCCGCCTAGTCGGCATTTCTCCGACCGTAATCCGCATGTGGGAAAGTCTTGGATTGGCGCGCCCGCGGCGCACTGCCAGCCGATATCGAATGTACTCGCAGGAAGACGTTCGCTTGCTGAAGCGCGCGAGTTTTCTGCGCAAAGTTCGCGGCATGAACGCG
>JBOGLH010000011.1:0-3346 GCA_050746025.1 Terriglobales bacterium
ACCTGAAGGCGCGATCTCGATCGGCAGAGCCGTGCCACGCGATGGATGGGCTGCCTACAACTTGAAAGGCAAACACTGGGGACGCTCGCGCTTGACCATCACATACGATGATGGCCTGGTACAGACGGTTCAATATTTCGTCACCAAGCCGGAGTCCGAAGTGGTCGCCGATATGGGCCACTTTTTGACTACCAAGCAATGGTTCGTTGATCCCGCAGATCCGTTTCATCGCAGCCCTTCGGTGATGACTTACGATCGCCAGGCAAATCAGATCGCCATGCAAGACAGTCGCGCATGGATTGCCGGCTTAGGCGATGAGGGCGGAGGAGGGGCATGGCTCTCCGCGATGATGAAGGAATTAGTTCAACCGAACCAGGAAGAAATCGAAAAACTGCAGCAGTTTGTTGATGGCGTCCTTTGGGGCGGTCTGCAATACAAAGATGGTCCCCACCAGTACGGGGTTCGCAAAAGTCTTTTTTATTACCAGCCGGACGAATTGCCAAAGGGCTTTTACCGCAGCGACTTCGATTGGAGTACATGGACCAGCTGGAATAAGAAAGCCTCCGAACAGGTGGATCGCTCGTATGACTATCCGCATGTCGCCGCGGCGTACTGGGTGCTATACCACCTCGCGCGCAATCATCATGACCTGGTGACCAACCATTCATGGGATTTGTATCTCAACCATGCGTATCAGACTTCGATTGCAATGACTAACTATGCGGAGGGACTGGCTGAGTTTGGACAGATGGAAGGCGACATCTTTTTGCAGATCCTTGCAGACTTGAAACTTGAAGGGATGAAGACCCAGGCTGATGACCTTGAAGCAAGAATGCGAAAGCGCGCCGAACGCTGGAAAAGCGCGGCCTATCCATTCGGTAGCGAAATGCCCTGGGACTCGACCGGGCAGGAAGAGGTCTACGCGTGGACGAAATATTTTGGTTATGCCGACAAAGCTGACGTGACGCTGAACGCCATACTCGGCTACGATCCTGCGATTCCGCACTGGGGATACAACGGCAGCGCCCGACGTTATTGGGATTTCATCTTCGCCGCAAAAGATCGGCGGCTTGAACGGCAGCTGCACCACTACGGATCGGGATTGAATGCGATTCCGCTGCTCGCGGAATACCGCCAGCATCCCGATGATTTCTACCTCTTACGTGTTGGTTACGGCGGGACCATGGGAGCTCTGACTGATGTTGATCAGCAAGGCTTCGCGTCGGCAGCATTTCATTCATTTCCCGACATGCTTAAGCCCGATCCGCTTTCGGGCGATTACGGCCCGAATTTCTTTGGACATGCCTGGGACACCGCTACTTATGTTGTGAATCATCCTCAATTCGGATGGGTTGGGTTCGGAGGCAATGTAGTCACAGCCGGAGACCTGGTGACGGTCACGCCACTCGATTCCGCGCGCACCCGAATCTATCTGGCGCCTTACGGGCTTTGGCTTACGCTGGATGCGGGTACTTTTGAAACACTGGAATTCAACCACAAAAGCGGCGTCCTGCGTGTAGGCTTTTCGCCGAGCGATCAGTTCACTCCCGAGGCCCGCCTGAGAATAGAACAGCCGGCAAGAATCTCCGGCGTGGGAGAGTTTCACCCCGCAACTCAGCTTAAAGTCGACCGCGGAGCCTACGTTATTCCGCTGAACAAGAAAGTCACCTGGCTGGAACTTTCTGCTCAGAAGTGGCCCTAGGGTCGGGATTTGTAGTTTCTCTTCGAGCACCTTGCGTCCTGTGCTGCTGGGTAGAGAAACTCCCTTTTGGAATACTTGCGATGCCATCCGGGATCTTGGCGCGTAGCGGACGGTGAGCAGGCATGTTGCGATCAGAATTGCTCTGGAGAAATTCCTCTAAAATTCGGCGAATGCTTTACTCGGGTCCCAGTTTTTAGCTATGCGCGAAATCGTAGCGGGAATTATGGCGCCGGCAAAAAATCCTCGAACGCAAATGGATATGCGACATTAATCCCAGCCGCTCCCCTGTCTGGAGTGGTCCAGAAAGTCACCGACTTCAGCCCGCGGGTTCGCCGCCGCTTCGGTCGCGAATGCCTGCCCGAATTGCAATCGTTGAACGCCGTCAACAAAGTAGAAAGTCTCCACCGCTGCGTAAGTCTGATTTGCGCCCAGCGAAGGCAGGGTCGCGTCAGCGTCGTCGAGAACGCGCGTCAGCAATTGCGGATAAGTTGCCCCGGTCGAGGGCACGTAGTATGAAAAATCGATGCGCGACGGCAGCGGCAGGCCGTTGTCGATCATGAACCGCATGGTGCGATACACCCAGAACATGGAACGATGGTTATTCAGAACTGGATACACCGCGTCCACATAATCGTTCTGCAATACGTCGTCCTGGGTATCAGCCACAATGAAATAAGAATTCGGTTTTTCATGTGCCGCTCCTTTTTATTTGAATGACAGTCCTCCTCACGAGGTTACACCGATGGCGCCACCGAAGCATAAAGCGAAGGTTGATCTCGACGAATACTATCCTAAGTAGTGGAACTCGAATGTAAACCAATGTGCTGTGGAATTCTCGGCACATTGTTGGCGCCCGCCTTAAATGTGCCAGTTCCCGAAAACGTACCGTCCTTGAGCGACTGACATTCCATCAGTCAACATTTCTCGCAGTCTTCTAGACAGCTAGCAGTAAGTGTGCGCGCGTTGTGCGCGTCAAAAGTACTACCTGAATGACTGAAATTCTGATATCCTAATTTTGAAGATGACTATAAAGACCAAATCCATGATGAGACGGCGCGTCAATCGCGCTCGGCCTTCGGGATTGGTCTGTCCATAGCTCTACCAAGTTCAGATTCAAATTCTCGAAGGCTCCGACCAAAAGTCGGGGCCTTTTGGTTTTTACGAACATTTCATTGGCCGGTAGCCAAGCTGGAAAGGCACGTGACTGTTACTCACGCCATGCGCAGGTTCGAATCCTGCCCGGCCAGCCAGATTTTAGGAAGTGGCTCGCTAGTTCAGTAGGAAGAACGCGGCTCTCATAAAGCCGTCGCGGATGGTTCGAACCCATCGCGAGCCACCAGTGGAGGGGCCTCCGGGAGGAGCAGTGGTTTATACCCACTTCGGCGCCAGATTAGCGCGGCTAGGCAGGTTCAACTCCTGCACCCTCTACCAGATGTTTGCGCCGGTAGTTCAACGGACCAGAACAGTTGGCCTACACCCAACAGATGCGGGTTCAACTCCCGAACGGCGCACCAGGCAGGATTAGCTCGAAGGTCGAGCCCGCGATCGATAATCGCGAGGCGTTGGTTCGATTCCAACATCCTGCACCAAGTTTTGTTGAACGTGGGTGACTGGCAGAGATGGCTGATGCACTCGCCTCTTAAG
>JBOGLH010000012.1:0-3394 GCA_050746025.1 Terriglobales bacterium
CGCGCAAGCAGGACATGCAGAAGGAAATTGCCGAGCTCTACAAGCGGGAGAAAGTAAACCCGGTAAGCGGCTGCCTGCCCTTGCTGGTGCAAATGCCGTTTTTAATCGCTTACTACAAAATGCTGGAAAATGCGATTGACCTGCGACAGGCGCACTGGTTGTGGATCCATGACCTCTCGGCCAGCGACTGGATTTTGCCAGTGATCATGGCGGTCAGCATGTTTGTGATGCAGCGCATGACGCCGCAGCCGGGCATGGATCCAACGCAACAGCGCATGATGAATTTCCTCATGCCGGTAATGATGGGGGTATTTTTCTTCAAGCTGCCGGCCGGCCTGAATCTTTATTATGCGGAGAGCAACTTCATCATGATCGGCCAGCAGGCGATTATGAACCGCACCGGCTTAGGAAAGGAAATGCGCGAGATTGCCGCCAAAAGGGCGAGAAAGAAGAACAGCTCCTAGCCCCTAGCTCTTAGCCTTTAGTTTGTCAGCCGGCCTCGGCTGCAACGGGTTGGGCTAAGAGCTAGAAGCTAAGAGCTAAAAGCTCATGAATAAAATCGAATCTGCAAACCAGCTGAATGGATTCCTGAACGGGCTCGTTAAGCATGCCGGGCTCAAGCTGAAGTACCGCATCGTGGTTGATCCGGTGATCGCGGATGATCGCGATTGGGAGCGGCCGGATATTCTCGTGGAGTTCGCTGGGCCGGATTCCTCGCTGCTACTGGCCCGCGGGGCTGAACTGCTGCGTGCGATGGAACTGCTGGCCATGGAAGTGATGCGCCTTCCCGGCAACGAGCACGAAAAGATCAACTTCGATTGCATGGGCCACCGCAAAGCGCGGCTGGAAGAATTGCGAATGTCGGCGAAGGTCGCGGCCGAAAAAGTTCGACAGTCCGGTACGCCTTATCATTTTGCTCCTATGTCGTCGCGCGAGCGCCGCATCGTGCACCTGGCATTGCGGGAAGAACAGGATCTGACCACCGAAAGCGATGGCGAAGGCCTGCGGAGGTCGGTAGTGCTGTATCCCAAGGACCACCATCCAGCCCGCCGGGAACGCGCGGATCGCGCACGGTAGGCAACCTACCTACTAATGTGTCATCCCGAGTGGGCGCGCTTGCGCGGCTGGGAGGGATCTTACGATGTTCCCGCGCCGGCAGTGACTTCACAATGATCGCCACTGTGTCCGCGCCAGATACACCTCCTGACGACGCCAAGCGCAGTGCACTCTGGCGTAAGATCCCTCTCTCGCGCATCAAGCGCGAGTTCGGGATGACACGTTGTCTTTTAGCGCCATCAATGCCTGATTTTGCCGATCACATAGAAGATCACCGACAGCACCACGCTTAGCAGGATTGACGTGGCCACCGGGAAATAGAAGGTCGTGTTCTTCCCGCGATAAACAATGTCGCCGGGCAGTCGCCCGATTGGGATATTTGTCCGGCCAAGCAGGACCAGGGCCAGACCGATGGCCGCTAAACCCAGACCCAGGAACAACAGCAACTTACCGATATCGGTCACCACCCAATTCTAAAAGCAAAAGGCCTTCATCCGGGTGAAGGCCTTTATGCACAAACTGTCGACAGATGTTACTTCTTTTCCGCGGTCGCCTTGCTGTCCGTACCGACTTTGGCGTACTTACGGCGGAAGCGCTCGACGCGGCCGGCGGTATCCATGAGCTTTTGCTTGCCGGTGAAAAACGGATGGCAACTGGAGCAGATTTCGGTGTGGATGTCGCCCTTGTGGGTCGATCGCGTGGTAAAGCTGCTGCCGCATGCGCACAGCACGCGGATTTCGTTGTATGCGGGATGAATGGCTGCTTTCATGGGTTCTCCAAGCTTGTTCTGAACCATTTGATTCTAAAAGATGGGTACAGGATTCAGCAACCGGGAATGCCGGTTTGAACCCTTTCACCTCGCTCGTGCATAATCTCTGCGGAGCGAATAATGAAGATGATTGTCTTTGCCGCTTTTTTCCTGTTCGTGTCCGCAATCGTTCTCGAAGCTCAAACTTCCGGGTCCCCAACCGTCGCTGATGCCGAAGCCTTCATGAACAAGGCGGAGGCGCGTCTGGCCGACCTGAGTGTGAAAGTCAGCCAGGCGAACTGGGTGCACGACAACTTCATTACCGACGACACCGAAGCCCTTGCCGCTGATGCCAATGACGAAATCACCGCGGTGACCGGCGAACTGGTGGAACAGGCCAAGCGCTTCGATGGCCTCAAGATGCCGGCGGAGCTGTCGCGAAAATTTTTGCTGCTGAAGCTTTCGCTGACTGCGCCCGGCCCCAACGATCCAGCGTTGCGGAAAGAGATGAGCGAAATTGCGGCCTCGCTTGAATCCGACTATGGCAAAGGCAAATACTGCGACCGGTCCGGCAAATGCCTGGACATCACTGCGATTGAAAAGATCATGAGCGACAGCCGCGATCCCAACCAGCTCAAAAACGTGTGGGTGGGATGGCACGCAATCGGCGCTCCCATGCGGAAGAAATATTCGCGCTTCGTCGATCTTTCGAACCAGGGTGCGCGGGATTTGGGATTCAAAGACACTGGCGTCCTCTGGCGTGCTGGATACGATATGCCGCCGCAACAGTTCGACGCAGATTTGGACAGATTATGGGAGCAAGTGCGGCCACTCTATCTTTCCCTCTACACATTTGTGCGCGCGCGGCTTTCGGATAAGTATGGCGCGCAGGTGGTGCCGCCCAATGGCCCGATTCCCGCACATTTGCTGGGAAATCCTTGGGCGCAGGCATGGGGCAACGTGTTCCCAATTTTAGGCTTGCCGGCCAATAGCAGCGGCTACAATTTGACAGACCTGCTCAAGACAAAAAACCTCGACGCCCACGGCA
This sequence comes from Terriglobales bacterium, assembly GCA_050746025.1. Classification (GTDB taxonomy): domain Bacteria; phylum Acidobacteriota; class Terriglobia; order Terriglobales; family Acidobacteriaceae; genus Gp1-AA145. Next base: position 2,853 of record JBOGLH010000012.1, read on the forward strand.
TGGTGAAATACGGCGAGAACTTTTATAAATCGTTGGGTTTCGCGCCGCTGCCGCAAACTTTCTGGGAGCGGTCTTTATTCACTAAACCGGCTGATCGTGATGTCGTCTGCCACGCCAGCGCCTGGGACATCGACAATAAAGACGATCTCCGCCTCAAGATATGCATTGAAGTCCGCGACACGGATTTCATAACCATCCATCATGAGCTAGGCCATAACTTCTACCAGCGCGCTTACAAGAACCAGCCAACGCTGTTTGAAGACAGCGCCAATGACGGCTTCCATGAGGCTGTGGGCGACACTATTGCACTTTCCGTCACGCCCAACTATCTGAAGGAAGTTGGCCTGCTCGACAAGCTGCCGCCGGAGAGCGCCGATATCGGGTACCTGCTCAAGACGGCGCTGGATAAAGTTGCCTTCCTGCCCTTTGGGCTTCTCATCGATAAATGGCGCTGGGAAGTCTTCTCCGGCCAGATCACGCCCGAGCAATACAACAAGGCATGGTGGGACCTGAAAGCCAGGTATCAGGGAGCGGCTCCGCCG
>JBOGLH010000013.1:0-2782 GCA_050746025.1 Terriglobales bacterium
GTAAACGAGATGCTCTACCACTGAGCTAACCGCCCGCCTTGGAAGAGAGTGATAAGTGATTAGTGAACGGTGATCAGTCAAGCAAAGCATTTTTCCTAGCTTGAACACGAATAAACCGAAGCTGCGATTCGCGCTTGCTGCCATTGCAAGCCTGCACCGCAAACGGTCCTCAATAATCAGCAAAACTGCGCAGCCCAAACGAGCAGTATTTGGCGATCAGCCATCCCGCTTCGCCGCGAAGCTCTTTCTGTTTTCCTTACTAACTATCGCTTAGCACTGTCGGAAATCGCCGGGGTGCTCGTGTGTTTCAATCACGTTGCTGCTTCATCGTAAACGCGAATCAGACCGTATGATGTGACCGGCTGTAGAATTTCGTGTAGTCGATTGCATTGCTGATCGCGTTTGGCTCAGCGTACCAGAGGCGACCGAATGGCAGCGCATCGGAAATGAAAATTTAACGGCATTTGTTGAATTCGAATCGGCTTGCTCTCGCCGGGGTGCGCCCATTAAATGGATCGCCGAGAAATGAGGCACGTCTTTGTAATCCTGATCGTTTGCCTCGCATCAATCGCGCTGGCGGCCGAGGACTTCAAAACGATTGACGAAAAAGAAGCTGCCGCCCTGGCGGTCAATGCACCAAGACCCAACTATCCGTACGAAGCGCGTGCACACCACCTACAGGGATCTGGAATCGCCATCCTAACCGTGGATCCGGCGACGGGCAATGTGACCAGTGTCGTCATGCGGGCCAGCACCGGAGTATCAAGCTTGGATGATGCAGCGATCTCCACGTTTCGTCGCTGGCGATTCAAACCTGGCATCGTGACCAAGGTAAGAGTTCCAATCAACTTCGCACTATCGGGTCCTGGAGTTTCGTACGTTGTTGGCGTGGTCCGTGCGCCGGATATGGATCAAGTTCTGGCCCCGTTCTTGGGAAAAGGGAACGTGATCAAAGCGTCTTTGCCAAGGTATCCATTACCTTGGACGTCGAAGGGAGGCCGCGGCGTCTATGAGATACACGTCAATAAAGCCGGCGCAGTTACGGAGGTGAAAATTCTGAAGCCCTCAGGAGATTCGACGTTCGACAAAGTGACATTGGACACTCTTAATCAATGGCGCTTGCGCCATGGCCCAAAGATAATCGAATTGCCGCTCACGTTTGTGATGACGCCCGACAACTTCCTTGTTCGGATTCTGTAGGCGCGACACAAACAGCCGTTCGCCGAAACTAACTTACGCTCCCAAGCTTACCACCACCGTCTGTGATGATACCGATAGTAACCGTGGTGCCAATATCTGTGGTGATGACGCCATCCCCAGTACCCTGGCGCCCAAGCGTAATAAGCCCGTCCGTTCCAATATCCAGGGCCATGGACGTAGTAAGGACGATCGGCAACCCCGATGGAGACGTTCACTTGTGCGTTAACGACCGGCACCGACATCCCGCTCACAAAAAACAAAACGGCTAAAAATAACAGTAATTTCTTTCTCATAACCTTTCTAATTAGTTCGAGATGCCAGGCAGCTTTGGCTGTGTTGTAGCCGCCTCGAAAGCTTTACCGCTCTTTGAACTCGCCCGCGCGCTCGTGTGCCTAAATCACGTCGCGAATCACGAAGACGCAGCCGGCGCGCCATCGCGAGTTTTTAAACCAAAAGGGCAACTTGTGTCGATAGATAGTGAGAACTGACCCCAGAACTGACCCCAATTTTCCCAATCCTTTTTGGCTAACGCTGTTCTGCCTGTTTTCTTATTTGGTCTTTTTCACGGCGAACATCGTCCAGCTCTTTGTACAGAGAGGGTAGCTGTGCATGCAGCTCGGCATCTGGGTTGGATTGGTACTCTCCGACCCGCGCTTGTTCGATTTTTTGCTTCAACTCATCCTCTTGTTGTTCAAGTTCGAAATACCGAGCTTGCAACGCCTGAATGTTATTCTGCGGCGGCGGAGCTTGCAGTGCTCGTTGCGCTTTCTCAAGCTGTCTCTTTGCGTCGTCCTTTCCCGCTCGCACATCATCGAGTTGCTTGTGGAGAGCAGGTAACTGAGCCGCTAGATCATTCAACCCTGTCCACGAAGGTCTTGGGTGCGTCTTTTCAAGTTGCTCTTTTGCCTGTTCAGCTGTTCCGATTTGTTGGAGTATCTGTTGTTCCTGTTGCTGAAGCTGGCTATAGCGAGCCTGCAGGTCCTGTTCGAAGGCGTTATTGCCGAGAAATCTGTCATGAACTTCCTTGGGAAGCTCGGTGAAATAAAGTTTCGAGATTCCCGATTTTGTTTTCAACACAATACCGTCGGGTTCCACGCGGGTCACGATCGCATTTTTGTATTCTCTACCGTCGACCGTTTTGAAGTCGTCCGCGAGGGCAACTGACGCCGAAAGGAGGATTGAAACCGCGAGCGTTTTCATTTGAAAGTGAATTGAAGAAGACTCCTAGGCGAAAGCGAAGCAAGAAAGGGGCGAGAAGTCGAGGCATTTTTCTTAGCACTCTTTCAAAATCGCCAGTGTGCTCGTGTTTGTCGCTCACGTTGCCCGCTGCATCGTAAATTCGAAGCACAGCATCATGTGAGCGGCTGTAGAATTTCGCGTAGCCGATTGCATTGTTGATTGCATCCGGTTCGCCATACCATAGCCAACCGAATGGCAACACATCGGAGATTAGATCGCTACAGTGGGCAATAGTTCGGCGAGATCGTAACGCTCAGCGGCGACGTGCCTCTATAGCATCGAGCGTTTCGCGGGCTACGGGTTCGTTAGGCACCATCTGCAATGTGGCCCGCAGATGGGGGAT
>JBOGLH010000014.1:0-6043 GCA_050746025.1 Terriglobales bacterium
CGACGCATTTGTCCGTGAACTGGCGCAGCATGTTGGTGAGAATCGTGATTGACTGCATAACGCTGTAGGCCATGGTCGGCATCATGACGTTCAACTCGAGTTGCCCGGCCTGCACCGCCATCGCTACGGCAACGTCGTTGCCCACCACTTGAAAAGAGACCATTGCCGCCAACTCAGGAATTACCGGGTTGATCTTGCCCGGCATGATCGACGACCCCGGCTGCAACGCGGGCAGATTGATTTCCGCGAACCCCGTATTTGGACCGGACGCGAGCAGCCGCAAGTCGTTCGAGATGCGAATCACTTCCAGCGCCAAGTTCCGCAAAGCCGACGAGACCGCCGCCATCGCCAGGTTTGACTGCATGGCATAACGCATGTCGTCGACGGACTTAAGCTTCTGCCCTGATATTCGCGCCAGATTTCGGATTGCCATTTCGCGATAATCGGGGTGCGTGTTGATCCCTGTGCCGACAGCTGAACCGCCGAGTCCGAGTTCGCGCAGCAGTTCGGCACTGCCTCGTATGGCGTCTTCTGCCCGAGAAATTACGCCCGCATACGCGGTAAATTCCTGCCCCAGGCGCATCGGTACTGCATCCTGCATGTGGGTGCGACCCGATTTCAAAATCGCATGAAACTCTTTTCCTTTTTTCTCCAGTGCATCAACCAGCGAATCCAGCACTGGATAAAGCTTTTCCAGCTCAAGCAGAGTGGCCAACCGCATTCCAGTGGGAAAAACATCATTCGTACTCTGGCCATAGTTCACATGGTCATTGGGATGGGCTTTCGAATAGTCGCCTAGCGTCCCGCCCAAGATCTCCACCGCGCGGTTGGCAATGACTTCATTCGTATTCATGTGAAAGCTGACGCCCGCGCCGGCTTGAAAAACATCCACTACAAATTGCCGGTCCCATTTACCCTGCTCGACTTCTTTCGCCGCCCGAATGATTGCATCGGCAATTTTTTCATCGACTAGTCCCAGCTCGCGGTTGGCCTCTGCAGCAGCCTCTTTTACCATCCCAAACGCCCGAATCAGCGTAGGGTGTGCCCGCATCCCGGAGATTGGATAGTTCTCAACCGCGCGTGCCGTCTGAATTCCGTAATAAACCTCAGCCGGAATCTCTTTAGTGCCCAATGAATCTTTTTCAATGCGAGTTGGGGATTGCGTCAAAGTGGCCATAAAGTGCTCCTGCGAACCAAAAATTATAGCAATCGCTGAACCGTGCGGTCGCAGCTCGCATGCTAGAATCACAATCCTCAAACGGCATCTGCCCTCTCAGGACCACAGCCTTGTCCACGAAATTAATTCCAGACACGCTGCCTAAAGCCCAGCTGCGGCCGCGGCCCAACATGCAAGCCGATGTCATCGTCCTCGGCGCCGGACCCACGGGTCTCGCCTGCGCCATTGAAGCCCAGCGCGCCGGCTTTAAGGTCATCAGCATTGACAAGGGATGTTTGGTGAACTCTATCTTCCACTATCCCGCAAATATGATTTTCTTTACTACGCCGGAATTGCTGGAGATTGGCGACATCCCGTTCAGCAGCGCCAATCCCAAGCCCAATCGACTTGAGGCTTTGGAGTATTACCGCAAGGTCGCCGAGCATTACAAGCTGGACGTGCGGCAATATCAGCGCGTGGAGATGGTCACCGGTCTTGACAACGAATTTCACATCACCACCTGCGATCGCCTGGGCGGAGTTTACGACTATGTTTGCCGCAAGGTGATCGTCGCGACGGGCTATTACGACCGCGCCAATCTGCTGGGCATTCCCGGCGAAGACCTACCTAAGGTCTTCCATTATTATCGTGAGCCGCATCCCTATTTCGATAATGACGTGCTGATCATCGGAGGGAAAAACTCCGCAGCAATTTCGGCGCTCGATCTCTGGCGGCATGGTGCGCGCGTGACTCTGGTCCATCGCGGGCCCAAAATGCACGCGCACGTTAAATACTGGATATTGCCCGACATCGAAAATCGTATTAAGAATGGCGAAATCACCGCCTACTTTAATAGTGCGGTGCAGGAGATCTCCCCTGAACACGTCACCCTGCAAACTCCCGAGGGTGAACTGAAAGTAAAAAATGATTTTGTTTTCGCTTTGACCGGATACCATCCCGATTACGATTTTCTGCGCGCCATGGGCATAGAGCTCTCCAGTGATCAGTGCCGCCCGGTATGCGATCCGGTCACACTGGAGAGCAATGTGCCAGGAATTTACGTTGCGGGGGTGATCGTCGCAGGATCAAGAACAAACGAGATTTTCATCGAAAACGGCCGCTTCCACGGCCAGCAGATCGCGGAAGATCTGAAGCAGAAATTGGGCCGCAAAAGTTGACGCTGCCCCGCAGGATCCACCCAAAGACATAACCACAGAGGACACTGAGTTTCACAGAGGCAAGCACAGAGGTTTGATTGCCGATGAATTCCTCTGTGGCGTTCCTCTATGCACCTCCGCGCTCTCTGTGGTTAAGCTTTTGGAGCCTTCTGAAGCCAGACCTTTTATTACCGGAATTCCACGCAGAAATCAAAAACCCCCGGATTGCTCCGAGGGTTTTTCATAGAAGGGAAACGGGTTAGTTGTTAGCTGACGAAGCGGCGGCGGAATACTCCAGCTAGTCCGACTAAGCCGGTTCCAAGCAAACCGAGCGTACCCGGTTCAGGAACCGTGGAAGGCGCACCGGTTTCGACGAAACCTGTGTTGGAATTGCTACCCGGGCAGTTGCCGTTAAGGCAGATAAAGTGAAACCCGAGAGAACTGAGTGTTTTGGTGCTCACTCCACTCAACGTGAACGAGAAGCTGGTCTGGCTGGTGCCTCCCGCAAAAGTGAAGAGATCGCTATAAGAGAAGCCGCCTTGAACACCACCCTTGGACGAAAAGCCGGTGAGGCTGCCGAAGCTCAGGCCACTGATGGATCCTGAACTGAGCAAGCCACTGGTGGTGACAAAGAGTTTTCCGCCTTTGCCTTTCTGGTTATTCATGAATACGCCATAACCAGAAGCCATTGTGATAGTGACGGACACGCCGCCCCCACTGAGATCGGTGACCTTCGCAGTCCCGATCGATCCGGAAATGCCGAGGTTGTTCTGGGATAAACCGAAGGTGATTGAGTCAGCCGAAGCGGCTGGCACTAAAACCAAACCGGCAAGTACAACCGCCGATAAAATCGAAAGTTTCAAACAAGCGAAGCGCACTGGGAATTCCCCTCTGGAAGGTAGTCTTATACAGCACTAGTAACCCGAGCACGAAAGGGGCCAGTCTACTAGGCCCAGAATGCCCAATTAACTTTGTTATTCAACAAGGTTTACGTATAGACGGGCAGGGGATAATAAGCCGCCCGGGCAAAATGTTGCAAATTTCTGCAGTTATTATGCGGCCCTCGTTATCGGGTAAATACTTTATTGTCAGTAATATAAACCGTCGATCTTGGCCGCCATGATGAAATCGCTTTCGGTCAGACCGTCAATCTTATGGGTCCAGAGAGTGATCTCGGCTTTCCCCCAGGTGAGCAGAATGTCAGGATGGTGTCCCTGCGCTTCTGCCACCACCCCCACCCGGTTCACAAAATCCAGGGCTTGCTTGAAATCCTGAAATTTATAGGTTCGCGTGATGTGGTGCTCATTCGCCACATTCCATTCCGCGGAATCTGAGAGTCGTTCGTGTAGCGCAGCCAGTTCCTTGCCTTTCAGCGGAGGAACTCCGCCACGGCAGGGCACGCAAACTTTCGCGGCAAGATCGGACATCGGTCTCCTCGGCTGCGGGTAGTCCTGCGATCCATCCCCGGATCGTGCGGCTCCGTTAGAACGGTATATCTTCGTCGCTGATCGGGCTTGATCCCGCCACCGCCGGCTCAGGCTCAGGCGTGCGCTGATCAAAATTATTGTTATTCCCTGCTCCCGCACCGCGCGAATATCCGCCTGAATCGCCGCCGCCCTCGCCGCGCCCGCCGAGCAGCACCAGATCACTCGCGACAACTTCGGTCATGTATTTCTTCTGATTGGTCTGCTTGTCTTCCCATGAGCGGGTCTGCAGCCGGCCTTCGATATAAACCTTGCTTCCCTTTTTCAAGTATTCCCCGGCGATCTCCGCCAGCCGCTGCCACAGCACCACGTTATGCCACTCGGTGCGGTCCTGCCACTGGCCTTCTTTGTCCTTATAACGCTCGTTGGTCGCCAGTGCTAATTTGGCGACGGCCGTGCCTTGGGGTGTGAATTTGACCTCGGGATCTTTGCCGAGATTGCCGAGTAGAGTAACTTTGTTGACGCTTTTTCCTGCCATGAAAGGCTCCTTAAATCTTTGGCCAGTGTTCTGGGGATCAGTGGTCGGATTCCGACAAATATAACAGTTTTGACGTGGTCAGGAGAAAAAATGCGAGCTGTGAGTTTCGAATCGGAACGCGCGACGCGATTCGACTAGCGCTCCAGAAGATGGCTCAGATATCGTCAGGGGTAAGTCCGGTTTTCTTTCCAATTTTGGCGAGCATTACACTTCCGATTTCTTCGCGGTCATGAAATCCGAACATGTAGTTGCCGTGTTGCGGATGATTCAATTTGACGTGGGAGCCTTTCTGCGAAACGACCTTCCAGCCCTTGCGGAGCAGTGCACGCAGCACTACTTTGGCTTTTGTGCTAGCCCACTGACTCAAGCTGATACGGGAAAGATACTAATAGAGTCTGGTATGTCTTTCGACTTTTCGACATCATCGGCGACGGCGTATAAAGCCAATGCGTAGGCTTTAGCCTTGGCTTCCTCGACGGTTTCGCCATAAGCCATCGCTCCCGGAACCACTGGAATATCGGCAATCCAGCGACCGTCGGTCTCGCGATCAATCTCAAATTGGAATCGCAATTCGCGGCTCCTCACGCTCAAAGATGGTTTCCTGTCCGACATGACATTAAGATGCGCCCTTGCCTGCTCAAATGCACATTACCGGAGTAATTGCCAATGATTCAGCATATAACAGGAACGGGAAAATTCTTCAGAAATTCAGCGAACGGAGAACCCAATGGGCCAGCACGAGCTTACGCGGAGTTGCACAATTCCATTGGTCCCTCTCATACTGTTATTGACCTCATGAAGATCACACTTTCTCTCTCTCCTGCCGCGCAAGTCGAAACCGAATGCCTGGTCGCGGTCGTTCTCGATCGCGCCGAAAACAACGAGAAGGCTAAGCCGGGTCGTCCGAAGAACGACAAAGCTGAAGCATTTGTCTCAGTTTCCGACAAAGCCGTGCAGCAGGCCGCTGCCGACTTGATCTCGTCAGGGGATGTTGCCGGCAAAATTTTCGAGCTTTCCTGGCTTCACAAGCCCGCCGCAGTCAAAGCCAAACGATTGCTGCTGGTCGGCGGCGGCAAAGCGAAAAGCTTTTCTGTCACTGAATTGCGCAAGCTTGCGGGCGCCGCCGTGCGCGCGCTCAAGCCCCGGAATCTGCGCAGCCTTGCATTTGTCGTGCCTGAACAAATCGACGGTGAACAAGCCGTCAAGGCCATCGTCGAGGGCGCTCTCGCAGGAAATTTCGATCCCGACACTTACAAGAGCGATCGCAAAGACCAAACGGTTGAATCGGTCACGGTAATCGCGACCGGCAATCAGAAAGCGCTGCAACATGCTCTCGACGAAGGCCGCATCATTGGCGAGGCTCAGAATTTTACTCGTGAGCTGGTCAACGAACCCTCGAACCGCATGACTCCTACAATTTTGGCGCAGCGCGCTCAGGAAATGTCGAAAGAGTTCGGGCTCAATTGCGAAGTTTATGGCGCCGACAAGATCAAAGAATTAAAAATGGGTGCGTTCTGGGGCGTCGCACAAGGCTCGGACGAACCGCCTGCTCTGATCGTCATGCGTTATGAACCTGCCGGCGCTCCGGAAAAACCCGTGCTGGGACTGGTCGGCAAAGGCGTCACTTTCGACACCGGCGGCATTTCCATTAAGCCCGCCGACGGCATGGAGAAAATGAAATACGACATGGGCGGAGGCGCCACAATGCTCGGCGTCTTGCGCGCCCTGGCAAAGTTGAAACCCTCCATCGAAGTGATGGCTGTTGTGC
>JBOGLH010000015.1:0-17063 GCA_050746025.1 Terriglobales bacterium
CGCCAGTTCCGCCTGGTATTCGTGGTAGAACAGGTTCGACGTGTGAATCAGCTTGCCGGCCTGTTGCTTCAGCACTTTCTGAATTGCCGGATGTCCATGCCCAAGCGCGTTCACACCAATCCCACTGAGGAAATCGAGATAGCGCTTGCCTTTCGAATCCCATAGATAAACTCCTCTTCCACGGGTGAACAGAACTTTCTGCCGGTCATAAGTCGGCAGCAACAGCTTTTGTTCTGCCTGCATTACAGAAGTCAAATTCATGCGCCAATGACCTCCGTCCCGTATTCCAGCTTCTGAAAATAAAACTGCGGCAGAATTTCGGCTTGCGCGGCGGGAAGAATCCGCACCCGGCCCACGCCTTTCTTAAGCGCATTACGGCAGGCTTCGAGTTTGGGCAACATACCCCCGCCCACGACAGATTCGGCGATCAGCGCGGGAACCTGCTTCGTCGTCAGCCACGGCATAACAACGCCTTCCGCATCTTTAACGCCGGGCACATCGGTGAGAAAAATCAGAGTGTCGGCTTTGCAGGCAATCGCGCAGGCCGAGGCCATCTGATCGGCATTAACGTTGTAGTATTCGCCGTCGGCGCCCAGTGCCAGCGACGACAGCACCGGAACCCCTCCTTCGTTCCAGATCGCCTCAAACCAGCGCGGTTCCACGGCACAAATCTCGCCCACAAATCCCAGGTCGTACCCTTGCGTCTCTTTTTTGCGCGCGCGGAATGTCATTCCATCGCCCCCACAGAAGCCGACAGCCGGCAGACCAGCCTTCACCACCGCGGCCACAACTTTTTTATTCACCATGCCCGCGAGCACCATGAGCGCAACGTCGCGAGTTTCGGCATCGGTAATTCGCAATCCGTTGATGAAGTCGCTCTGCTTCCCGAGAAGTTTGAGCGTGCGAGTGAGTGCCGTGCCTCCGCCGTGCACCACAGCTACGCGATGTCCGTCCTTCGCCATCTCCACCACGGCGCAAGCGCACTTGTGGAGAATGGCCTCATCTTCGAGTGCGACCCCGCCAATTTTTATGACGATCTTCACCGCAGGCCTGCTTTCTTCACAAAAGTCCTTCTTCTTCCGGCCAGCCATACATCAGGTTCATGTTCTGCACCGCCTGCCCGGCAGCACCTTTGATGAGGTTGTCCTCGCAGGAAACAATCACTAATCGTTGCCCGTCGCGCGCGAGGCAAAAACCCAAGTCGCAATAATTCGTGTTCAGCGAAAACTGGATTTCTGGCAGCTTCGGATTCGCGAACACGCGCACAAATCGGCGGCCCTTGTAGAAATCGCGATAACAGGATTCGATTCGTTCGGCCCGCATCGGCCTTTTCAAATGCAGGTAGATGGTCGACAGAATTCCGCGCGGAATTGGCAGTAAGTGCGGCGTGAATGTGATTTCAGCGCTGTCGATCTGCAGCTGCTCTGCAATCTCCCCAAGGTGTCGGTGAGTAAACACGCCGTAAGCCGAAAGATTATCGGCAACGGAAACGAAATGGGTGCGCGACGAAGGCTCTTTACCAGCGCCCGAAACGCCGGACTTTGAATCAGCGACGATTCCCTTCTCCCGGTTGACCAAGCCAGCTTTCAAAAGCGGCGCCAGCGCGAGGATGACCGTGGTCGCGTAGCAGCCGGGATTGGCGACCACCGTCGCATTCGCAATCTGATCGCGATTCAACTCCGGCAATCCATAAACAGCTTTCTCAGTAAGCTCTGCGGCGGTGACTGCGTCCGCATCTTCGAAACCATAAATCGCACGGTGCTGGGCCTGTTTGAGCCGCCATGCTCCGCTGAGATCAATGATCCGGATATTTTGTGCGACCGCTTCCGGCACCAACGCCCGCGAAACCTCATGCGGAGTCGCCAGAAAAAGCAGCTCAACGCCTTTCTGCTTCAACGAAGGCCACGACAGCGGCGCAAGCGGGTACTTTCCATTGCCGGAAAGAGTAGGAAAGATATCAGCAAGATTGATTTCACCCTTGCCATTTCCAAGAGGCGCCCCCTCCTTCCCCGCTTTTTGGGGAGCATGGGGATTTTGACTTTCAGGACGGCGCAGCAGCACCGGCTTGTCAACCAACGGGTGACGCAATAATAGGCGCGTCAACTCCAGCCCGGAATAACCGGTCGCGCCCAGCACTGCGATTTTGAGTTTTGCAGACATTACGCGAGCATGCCTTGAATGCGGCCGGCGAGGCGCCCGGCAGACCGTTTGTCTTCACAAATAATCAGGATGGTGTCATCGCCAGCGATGGTGCCGAGCGCTTCCGGCCAATTCTCTCCATCGAGGGCGGCCGCCACGGGCTGCGCGCTGCCGATGCTGGTTTTGGTCACGAGCAAATTCTGCGCAGAACGCACACTAGTCACAAATTCCCGCACGAGACGGTCGACTGACGGTAAATCTGCTTCTGCGGCTGCCTCCCGCCCTGGAACCGAATATCCGCCTGCGGACTTCACCAGCCCTAGCTCACGAATATCACGCGAAAGCGTCGCCTGCCCCGCATCAAAACCGCGCTTGCGCAGCAGACGCTGGAGCTCCTCCTGGCTCGCGACTGGGCCGGCGTCGAGCACTTCCAGAATCGCATTGTGCCGCGACAGTTTGCTCATGGATTAATATTCACATGAATGAATATTTATTCACTCATATTTATTGTACGGGGTTGAGAAGAGGTGTCAAGCGGAAATCGCAGGAAGAACGATTGTTTTCAGGTACTAAGCGGGGACCGCGTTTCCAGCTTCAATGGATGTTCTAGAGCGAGTTGCTTTAAACAAAAAGCCCGCTGCTTGCGCAGCGGGCTTTTCACAGGAGGGGCGCCAGCGATTTAATGTTCGCGCGATTGCGCTGCGGGCTGTTGTTGCTTCACGTCTTCTTCGACAAATTGCGCCAGGCGTTCAATCAGCCGACGACGGCCGCCAATCATATGCAGCCCGCTTTCATGCTGATGTTCTTCCAAAATATTGTTTAACTTGCTTTCGAGCTCCGTCATGGAAACCTCCGCGCATTAGACTCACCTTCACTCGCACCGGAGCCGGCACGAACCCAAGGCTGCTATATCCACCTTAACAAGTTCTGCGGCCTAACTGTCATTGGAAATAATGATGGCGCGAATTAGGAAAATGAATGGGCCGTAGGTGCGGTCCTTGGTCGTCGGCTGTCGGTCGTCTCTCGTAGGTGTCAGTCTTCAGGCGTCGCTTTTCCTTTGTTGCAAAACGCAAACACATTGTTTTGGCACTCGCCACGATCTGCCTTTGGGGAATCGAATCAAGGAAGAAGACCGAAACGCTCAGGTTGTTTGGCCGACGACCGAGAGCCGACGACGAACGACCGCTTTATTTCAACGTCGCCGCCAACTGCCTCACCGTATTGATGAACGTATCCGTGGCACGGGTGAGAGTGCGATCGCGCCTGTAGGCCACACCCAGTTCACGCCACAGCTCCTCGCCCTTGATTGGGATGAGCTTCACGCGACCGGCAAGCACCTGGTCGCGGGCGAAGCTGGCGCTAATGATCGATACTCCAAGTCCGGCAGCTACAAAGCTTTTGATCATACCCACACTCGGCAGTTCCATGCGAACCTGTAGTTTGTCAGTATAGGGACGAAAAAGTTTGTCCATGATGCGGCGGCTGAATCCGGTCTTCGGCAGGAGCATGGGCTGCTTTGCAATTTCGCTGATGGGAACAACGTCCAGCTTGGCCAGCGGATTCTGCGGGTTGACCATCAACATGAGTTGGTCGCGAAAAATGGGATGCGCCTTCAGGCTCGGGCTCTTCACCGGCATGGTGACTATGCCGACGTCGATGGTGCCGTTCTCTAGCTTCTCAACAATTTTGTAGCTGAAATTGCGATAAATGTTGATCTGCACGCTGGGATAAAGGCTGCAGTACTTGGCGAACACGTCCGGCAGAACATAAAGGCAAGTTGCTTCATTCGCCCCCACAGTAATGGTGCCACGCGGCATCGAGCCCTGGTCGGCGACGGCAAGCAACGACTCGTCGCGGATGTGCAGCATGCGTTCGGCGTAGGCGAAGAGCACGCGGCCCGCAGGCGTGAGAGTGACGTCTTTGCCCGCTCGGTCGAGCAGGCGGTCGCCGTATTCCTGCTCCAGTTGCCGGATTTGGGCGCTGACCGCTGATTGCGAGCGAAAGATTTTCTGCCCGGCGCGGGAGAAGCTGCCGAGTTTCGCGACTTCCATGAAGGTGACGATCTGGTCAAAGTCCATGGTTGCGCTGAATTATAACGGACGCGGAGTTTCGGTTGAGAAAGCTTTTAACTTTTACTGATTAAGCCAAAAGCTCTTAACAGCAAGATCGCAGAGAACTACTCGATATCGCAAAGGAAAGACAGTCTCTAGTCGTTCGCGGCCCCTGCTCCTGCAAGCTGTACCAGTTGCACAGTCGGTTTTGACCCAGTGTGCAGACCGCACTCCACCTTGCCCGAGCCCGACCATCGCCCAGCCCGCTGGTCTTCGCCCGGCAATACCGCGCGTGTGCAATGGGTGCACCCAATGCTCGGATAGTTGCGGTCGTGCAACGGATTGTATGGAACATCGTTTTCCAGAACATAGCTCCATACTCTTTCCCGCGTCCAGTCGGCTATGGGGCTGATCTTCACCAGATCGAACTTAGAGTCCCAATCGACTTTGCGAATCGCGGCGCGTGCCGACGTCTGGTCGCGACGAATTGCCGTGACCCAGGCATCAAGCGTCTCCAGCTTTCGACGCAACGGCTCGACTTTACGCAAATTGCAGCACTGGTCGGGATCGCTTGCCCATAAAGCTTTGCCATAGGAATTTTCCTGATTACGCGGCGTGAGTTCGGAATAAAGCCGCTCGACCTTAATTCCGTACCGTGCTTCGACTCGATCGATCAAGTCGTAGGTCTCAGGGAATAAGAACTCGGTGTCGCCGGTAAAAACTTTTACATCGGGATTGATCCGGTGCGCCATGTCGAGCAATGCCATGCCTTCCACGCCCATTCCCGTCGCGAAAGCAACCTCTTCTCCATAGGTGGAGAACGCCCACGCCAGTACCTCCTCGGGTCTCCAACTTTCAGACAGCACCTTCATTCGCTCCAAATCGGCTCTCACTCGGCACTCTCCACGGAATTGGAAGTGTTACTGTTACTGGAACTCACACTGGCAGATTCTTGTGAAAATGAGAATTGGCTAAACTGCTGATGCAAGCGACGCAGATCGGCAAGCCGCACAACTTCGCCGATCACCAACAATTTTGGCGCGGCCAAAGTCGGTGAATCGGAAAGATGGGATACATCTGTAATGTGTGTCTGCTCGGATTCGGTGCTGGCCTCGGAAATAATCGCACACGGAGTCGCAGGCGACACGCCGGAACCGAGCAGGCGGTTCTGAAGCAGTCTTAAGTCGCCCGGCATGTAGACCACCACCGTCGCATTCGAAGGCAGACGATCTGGCCAATTGGCGATGTGCTCCGATTGCTTGCTGCTGCCGGTGACCAGAATCAACGTGGACGATAACTCACGATGAGTCAGCGGAACTTGCACCGCTGCAGCTGCGCCCAAAGCTGCCGTAACACCTGGTACGATTTCGACTTCAATTCCGGCTTGCCGCAACGCTTCCATCTCTTCTCCGCCGCGGCCAAATATGAATGGGTCGCCGCCTTTGAGTCTCACTACGCGAAATCCGAGTAGCGCGTATTGCACTAAGAGCTGGTTGATGTCTGATTGTCGAGTGCTCGGCTTGCCGCTTCGCTTTCCGACGTTCACAAGCTCAGCGGTTGGAGGAATGAGGCGCAATATCTCATGGCTAACAAGCTCGTCATGAAGCACAACTTCTGCCGAGCGCAAAACTTTCGCCGCTTTCAAGGTAAGCAGCTCAGGATCGCCCGGCCCGGCCCCGACTAGAAAAACTTTTCCCCAGGTATTCAATTGCTCCTCCCACGCTGCACGATATGTCGATTGTTGAATGCTTCACGGCTGGCCAATTCGTGCAGTAGCTTTTTACGTGTCTCGATGTCCAGCTTGGAGGCGAACATCTGATCTCGCGCCGCGCCCAGCTCATCCAGCCAGCTCTCGTACTCCGGTCCAAACTGTTGTTCCAGTTCTTGCCGGAGCCTTTGTGCCAGTGCCGGACTGCGGCCATTGGTGGAAATTGCAATCTGCAGGTCGCCGCGCTGCACGACGGCGCCATAGTAAAAGTCACAGTTTTCAGGGTCGTCGACCGAATTGCAGAGCACGTTTCGCAGGCGCGCTTCTTGAAAAATCTGCGTGTTCACCTGGCGCGAAGGGGTCGCCGCGATGACAATGGAAACCTCATTCAGATCGCTGGGCTCAAAGGTACGTGGCTTCCAATTAAGAATGCCTTGGCCGAACCACTCCTGAATTTGCGGGACAGCCCACGGAGCAACCACTTCTATGGAAGCCCCAGCCTGCAATAAGCCACGAATCTTGCCTTCAGCGATGGATCCCGCTCCCACCACCAAACAACGCCGTCCTTCGAGTTTCAGAAAAATTGGAAACATTCGTCCCTTTCGCCGCAAAAAGAAAAACCCACCGCCAGCGTGTACTGGCGATGGGCTTCTGTACCGGTATATCTAAATTCTCAGGTCAGCAGCTCTCCCGCGCCAGTGTAGGCACACATACAACAACATGAACAACACTGGCACTGCATTTGGCGGGATAGAGTCATTTAGCTCATAAGATGATAGAAACTGGCAAAGGTTTCGTCAATAATTACCGTTCGCAATCCGCACTCAAAATTTGGATGGGTGGCATCGGAAATACGCTAATGAGCCATCGTCGGCCCCTTACCACCTTTGGGTTTTTCCATGAGAAGTAGTAAAGGCAGCATTAACAGGAACATCCAGCCCAAAAAGCGAAACACGTCATTATAGGAAAGAATTGCCGCCTGCTGCTGCAACGCTCCCCACAGTGCCCCATGGGCTTGTCGCGTGGCGGTTACCGGATCGGCTCCTCGAGCCATAAACGACTGGCGAAGTCCTGCCACTGCCCGTTGTGTCTGCAGGTTGGCAGTATTCACGTGTTGGGACAGGTAATTTATGTGAGCCTGCATATGCCGGAACTGCAGGGTCTCCACACTCGAGATCCCTACACTGGCACCTACATTGCGCATCAGGTTAAACAGACTAGTGGCATTTCCCATGCCTTCTCGCGGAACAGGATCATTGGTGACGGTGGTCAAAGGCACAAAAATCAAGCCCAGTCCCGCGCCTTGCAACATCAGCGGCCACCAGAAGTTCCAGAAACCAACTTGAAGGTTAAAGAACGATAAAGCAAACATCGCCCCGGCTGTGGCCAATAGACCGCCGGCAAGAAGCTTCCGCGAATCTACTTTCCCTACAAGAATTCCGACCACAGGCATGAACAAAAATGACGCCAAGCCACGCGGCAAGTTGGTGACCCCGGCATGGGTCGCGGTATAGCCGAGGAGTTCCTGCATCAGCAACGGCAGCAATACTGTGCTTCCATAGAGCACGAATCCGACGATGGTCATCAGAAATGTACCTACGGCATACGATCGATATTTGAAGACGCTGAGATCGATGACGGGATGGGTGGCCTTTAGCTCACGAATGATTAAGCCCCCAAGACCAATGACTGCCAAAACGGCGAGCACAAGAATGAAGTGGGAACCGAACCAATCCTCCTCCTGGCCTTTGTCGAGCATGACTTGCAAGGATCCCATACCCACTATCAGAAGGCCGATTCCCCAGTAATCGATTCCGGTGCGTTCACGGCGAAGGTAGGGGGGGTCCCATATGAATGCCTGGGTGAGCAGTATGGCCAGCGCCCCAATCGGCACGTTGATGTAGAAAACCCAGCGCCAGCTGTAATTGTCAGTAAGCCAGCCGCCAAGAACCGGGCCGAGCATGGGCGCAACTACGATGCCGAGCGCCCAGAATGCCATCGCCTGTCCACGCTTCTCGGGCGGAAACGACTCCAGCAGAATCGCCTGCGAGAGTGGCTGCAGCCCTCCGCCGCACGCGCCCTGTATCACGCGGAAGATGATCAGGATTGGAAGTGAAGGCGCGAGACCGCAAAAAAAGGAGGAGATGGTGAATCCACTCACCGCTAGCAGCAGAAGTCGTTTTCGTCCGAATCGGCCCGCCAGCCACCCGGTCATGGGCAGGATGATGGCGTTCGCCACCAAATACGAGGTCAACGTCCACGTGGCCTCGTCGACGGTCGCTGAGAGGTTTCCTGCAATGTGCGGCAGCGACACGTTGACCACGGTCGTGTCCAGCACCTCCATGAAGGTGCTCGACATAACTGCGACCGCAATCAGCCACGGATTAATATCTGGACGCGCTTGTGGCTGGGAACTCATCGTGAGGACTGGCGGTTCAAGCTACATTCGATTCGATCTAAGGGCAATAGGCTTCAGCGAAAGTTAATTTCTTCTCGATTATCTCCGTCCGGTTTGATGTGATACTTTATTTCGCTTCCCTGTCGCTCGAGCGATCTGACTAATGAGCAATAGATTTCGACCGATTGCGATGCCGGCAGTGCTTATCGCGGCGGCTGCATTGTGCGTCGTTCTTCCTTTCCTGAAATTTGGAATTCCCTCTGGTCACGATTTTGAGTTCCACATGAACTCTTGGATCGAGGTCGTCGACCACTGGAAGCAGGGCACACTCTATCCGCACTGGGCCGCGCTGGCGCATTACGGATACGGTGAAGCGCGCTTTATCTTTTATCCGCCGTTTTCGTGGACCTTGGGAGGATTGTTGGGGCTCATTCTGCCTTGGAAGCTGGTTCCGGCTGCATACACCTGGATCGTGCTCACGCTGGCGGGATGTTCGATGTTCGCACTGGCGAAAGAGTGGCTCTCGCGCCGGGACGCAATCTTCGCGGCCATGCTGTACATGGCTAATCCTTACAACCTAGTGATTGTCTATTGGCGCAGCGATCAGGCAGAGCTGATGGCATCGATTTATCTTCCGCTCCTGCTTCTACTAATCTTGAGAATGGAGGAAGATGGACGGAGCGCAGTGGTGCCACTCAGCTTCATCATGGCAGCAGGATGGCTCACCAATCTTCCCAGCGCCGTCATGATGAATTATTCGTTAGGCGTACTGGCGCTGACTTTGGCTATTTGGCGACGTTCGTTCACCTTTCTGTTCTATGCCGGATCAGCGGCAATCCTGGGGGCCATGCTGGCAGGATTTTTTCTGCTGCCCGCTTATCATCAACAGAGCTGGGTGAACATCACTCAAGTGCTGGCACCCGGAGTACGACCGGAAGACAGTTTTCTTTTCACCAACACTACAGATCCTGACCATAATCGCTTTAACCTGCTGGTCTCGATTGTTGCCGTTTCGCAATTCGTGATTTTGGCTGGCGCGTTTGCCTGGTCACGGTCATTGCGGCGACATAAACTCTGGGTGCCTCTAGTGATATGGAGCGCCGTTTGTATTTTATTTATGTTGAGTCCCACGCTGCCGTTGTGGAACCACCTTCCAGAACTGCGCTTCGTGCAGCTTCCGTGGCGATGGCTGTTGTGCTTAAACGTCCCATTTGCCCTTATGCTCATCATGGCTTTTCGGCAGCGGTGGTGGCGCGTCATTCTCTGCGCGGCAATGCTTGCAGTGTTGTTGAGCGTCTGGCATCGCGTGCAAAATCCATGGTGGGACAATGCCGGCGATATTCAGGAGATGCTGGACAACCAACAGGACGGCACCGGAAATGAGGGGGCCGATGAGTACGTTCCGATCGGGGTCGATCCTTACGACGTCGACCAGAAGGCGCCGTTAGTGCGTTTCGAAGGCCACGGGCAGGCGCGGATCAATATTCAGGAGTGGGACGCCGAGAGGCGCAGGATCGTGGCTGATTCGAAATCGCCGGGCAAACTGGTTCTCCGGCTTTTCAATTATCCATTGTGGAAGGCGGAGTTGAATGGTCATCCAGTCCAGACGGGCAGCACGCCTGATACCGGCCAAATGATCGTGCCAATTAGTGCCGGGGAAAATCGCGTGCAGATCGATTTTGTAAATGGCTGGGACCGCAAAGTTGGATGGATGCTGTCCGGATGCGGGTTTCTAATAACCGCGCTCATGTACGCGCTCTGGAATAAATCTCAGCCTCCATTGCCTGCTAAAAACTGACACTTCAATGCGAAAAATATCCATTGCCACTTCGAATCCTGGCAAAATTCGCGATTTTGCCGGAGCGGCGTCTGTGCATGGAATCGAAGTCGCGCCCCTTCCGAACTTCGATTCCCTAGCTCCAGTCATCGAAGATGGAGCCACCTTTGAAGCCAACGCGCGCAAAAAAGCCGAGGCTTACAGCCTACACACGGCGGGGGAGTTGGTCATCGCTGACGATTCTGGACTGGAAGTGGATGCGCTCGGTGGCGCACCGGGAGTGCATTCCGCTCGTTACGCAGCAGACGAGCCTCACGCTGCGGAAACGAACACCGACGACGAAGCCAACAATGCCAAACTGGTGCGAGAGATTCGCCGAGTGCCGCCCGAAAAACGTACTGGGCGCTTTGTGTGCTGGATCGCGGCGGCGCGGGAAGGAAAGACTTTGGCAGTGTTCAATGGCAAGGCTGAGGGAATCATTATCGAAAGCCCGAAAGGCTCAAACGGTTTCGGTTACGATCCGCTGTTTTATTTTCCAGCCATTAGGAAAACCTTCGCCGAACTGACTGCTGAGGAGAAGGCACAATACAGCCACCGCGGCGCAGCCTTTCGCGCATTTCTCGAATGGTATCGCGCGCAGCTGTGAAGTCACCTCAAGCCCAGGGCGTCAAATTCCCGCAAGGCGAAAAGGCGCGCGCAGCAGACGAAGGGGCAACATTATCAGGCCGGCGACCAAAGCCAACGTGCCGTGGACGGCAACCCCCACGATCCGAAATGGCAGCAGGAAAAGCCATACGAACGGGTACGCAACGAGAGCCAACAACGCCACCGGCCAGCAAAACACGAACAGCATGCACCACAGCAGGAAAGCGATCATACAAAGTGCTCCTGATAATCAATACGGATGTATCGGCGTTTTTGTTCCTGTCCGCTCGATAATTTAATGCGTAGCCTCTTCGCTCTGGATCCTCACTTTTTCGAACTCGTCACCTTTTTGCCACTCCTGAACCTTCGGTTGTGAAGCGGCCGCCCATCCCAGGGCAAATCCAAAGCGCGCGATGGTCGCATCGCCCCTGAAATCCATGCTGGGACTATACTCGTCGCTAGGCTGGTGATAGTGCTTGTTGGTATATTCTTCAGCCTGCTCGGTTCCCCACTGAGTGTTGTGACCTTTGTATTTCATGCCTTCATTAATGGAAAACGCCGGAACGCCGACGCGAGCCATGCTGAAGTGGTCCGAGCGGTAGTAGTGTCCGGCCTCAGGGTGCGAATCCGGTCGGATGGCAAGTCGGAACTCTTTGGCCATGGCCTCGACGGTTGGATAAAAAGTCGTGCGCTCGGCGCCAGACACTTCCACTTCTTCGGGCTCGCCGAGCGGAGGCACGTCGTCAAAATTTAGATCAAGAGAAATCTTCGCGGCCGGAATGGGCGGATGCTTGCCAAGATATTCTGATCCCAACAGGCCCTGCTCTTCTGCTGTGACCGAAGCAAAAATCACTGAGCGCCGCGGTCTGGACTGCGCTTGAGCGTACACCCGTGCCAACTCAAGCAGAATGCCGCAGCCGGTGGCGTTATCGCGCGCTCCGTTGTAAATGTTGTCGCCGGTCATGTCAGGACGAATTCCGAGGTGATCGTAATGCGCCGAATACACCACCGCTTCATTCTTCAATTTAGGATCCGATCCGGGCAGCATCGCCAGCACATTCCGTGATGAGATCTGCCGGATCTTGCTGACCATGTGAGCTTTGAGTTTTGCCGGCAGCGGCACCGGGCGAAAATTACGAGTGTTCGCCTCCATCATCATCTTGTCGAGGTCCATCCCCGATTTTTGCGCCAGTTGGCGCGCTACCTCCAACTGGATCCAGCCGGCGGCTTTGAGTTGCGGCGCGTCGCTCTTCAGAAATTCCTTTTCCCCGGAGTTCGAATTGCGAACCACTTCCCAGGGATAGCTGGCCATGTCCGCTTTGTGAATCAGGATCGCGCCAACTGCACCCTTGCGCGCAGCCTCTTCGTACTTGTAGGTCCAGCGCCCGTAATAGGTCAGCGTCGGCCCTTTGAAAAACTTGGGATCATCCGATGACGGCTCGTTTACCAGCATGAGCAAAACCTTGCCACGCACGTCGACGCCCTTATAGTCGTCCCACTGGTACTCAGGTGCCTCAATGCCGTATCCGACGTAAACGATCTCGCTGTCGATGTCGTCCGATGCACGCTCGGTCTGATCGTAGGCTACGTACTGATCCAGCGGCTTGAGTTGCATTACTTCCCCGCGATGAGGAACCAGTTCGAAAGTGGTTTCAGTCCCCGGTGTAATTCCCACCATCGGAACATTTTGAAAAAATGTTCCGTTGTCACCGGCTGGCTTCAGTCCATCCAGCCAAAACTGAGTGGCAATATACTCGGCGGCCAAATCGCCACCGCGTTGGCCTGTGCCGCGTCCCTCAAGCAGATCGTGCGAAAGAAAACGAACATTCGCGCGAATATGTTCAGGATCAATCTTTTGCAACGCGCCAATAGCTGCGGGTGGAAGATGAGCCGATGCAGATTGGCTTGCGCTGATCCTACGCGAATTTTGTGCGAGCGATGCTGCAACAAGAAAAAATGGCAGGACTAGAAAGACGGTCTTTCGCATTCAGACACGCTCCTGAGGTCAGAATGAATGGAATATTGTAGCGGAAAGGCCGACAAATTAAGGGCACGAGAGGATACAGACAGTCGAACGCCGCCTCGCCTGCCGCTCTTGAGCTTTGAATTCAAGTGCCCGCATCCTGCGGGCTAATTTCTGGACCCTCAACCAGGGCGGAAATCGGCGATCTGCTCAGCCGGCTGGAACACCGGCTTAGGCGCCTGTCCATTAATAGACGCGGCCTTCTTCACCATCTCTTCAAACTCCTGGCGTGACCATCCGACGCTCGAAATTTCGATTTCTCCACTTTGAGAGATCCAAAAAGTCGAAGGGACATTAGTCAGTTGATAGGCGTTCGAAGCAGGAAAAGTCTTGGTGTCATCTAGGAGCACCGGAAACGTGATTCCATACTTCTTCATGAATTCGGCGCTGTCTTTTTTGTCATTCTGCGAGATGCCAATGATGCTGAGTTTTCCCTTGCCATAGATTTTGTAGACGCGCTCGAAGTATGGGAACGCATACTGGCAGACCGGGCACGAATTCTTGAAGAAAACCGCGAGCACCGGCCCTCGACTGAGCGCATCCTGCAGAGAGAAGGATGATCCGTCCATTGCGGGTAGTTCAAATTGCGGAGCTTGCTTCCCGGCTTCCAGAGCTGCCATTCCGTAATCTCCGAAAAATTTCTTAAATATCGGCCACATACCGACCTCACGGTTAGATGATATTGCCTTTGCGAAGGATTTTTTTCGTAAGCCCGGTCAGCGGCAACCTGAGCGCCTTGCGCCGATCGATCCACTCTCCGTTTTCTGCCGACGATTCCGATTGTGCCACCACACTTACCACGTAATCAGTTACGGTGATCGAATGACGCAGCCGAAAAAGCACTTCCTGCTTGCGAATTGAGCGGGCAAGCGCCGGCAATTCCCACATTCCCGGCATAAGACTTTCTTTGGCGCCCCGCTGAACCAGCAGCACTGAATCACCTTTTGTTGCGAGCACGAATGAAACCGCAGCTTTGATCTGCCGCGGCTTACGGTTTCGCAACTCGCCTGTGCCGCGGGTTCCGCAGAATGTCATGATCGGACATCGGGCACACGACGGCTCGCCTGGCAAGCAAATCGTCGCTCCTAATTCCATGACCGCCTGATTGAAGTCGCCCGGGCGCTCACGATCTAATAATTCTTGGGCCGTATTCCAAGATTCGGCGCCAGTTGCGCAATGCAGCAGTCGGCGCAATACACGCTCAACGTTTCCATCCAGAACAGCGACCGGCTCCTCAAATGCAATACTGGCAATTGCCGCCGCGGTGTAGCGTCCGATGCCTGGCAATTTGAGCCATTGGTTTGACGATTCAGGGAACGCTCCTGCGAACCTACGCGCAATCACTTTCGCAGCTGCATGCAGGTTGCGGGCCCGCCGGTAGTATCCCAGGCCGCTCCACTCCGCCAGCACGGATGAGAGTCGCGCAGAGGCCAGTTTTTCTACCGATGGAAAGCGCTGAATAAATTTTTCGTATCGCGGCAGTACGGCCGCGACCCGCGTCTGCTGCAACATGATTTCTGAAACCCAAATGCGGTATGGATCACGGGTTTTTCGCCACGGTAAGTCGCGGCGGTTTCCGTCATACCAGCGCAATAGTGCGCGGCGCAAATGCGGCAACCGGCGAATATGCAGCGGGCGCGATTCCATGGCTGCACGGATTGTAATGCGAATTGCTTACCGCGTGTCCAGTTGGTGATTGACCGCTTCTACGGAGCGCGAAATAATGGGAGTTCATCAAGTTCGCCGCTGAGGCAAGAGGCCACGATTATGAGTGATTTCAATCGCAGAGTCGAAGGTACAACCACCCGCGTCGGCAAAACAGTTGGCGAGACCACTGAACGATTGGAGAAGGAAGCCAGCGAGTTTATCAAGTATCTGAACGATGAAGTCGTGCCCGCTGTGCGGCAGCACTCGACAAAAGCATTGCGCGTGGCCGCGCAGAAGATGCACGAGCTGGCCAACTACATGGAACAACATTCGGCCGGCCGCAAATGAAAAAGCTTTCGCTCCTCTTGTGTCTGTGTTTCTTTTTAGCCTCTTGCAGTCACAAGCCTGCACGGGTAGCAGTGGCGCCTGCGCCTCCGGTTGATCAAGCAGAGCAGCCAGTCCCCGAAGGAACGCCTCCTGCCGTGACTGCAGAGAAGCAGGCGAACCCGCCAAAACTCTCTCCCCGTCCCGAAGTCGAAGTCAGTCGCGACAACCAGCCGGCACAAGTGGAGACCGGAATTGCCAGCTGGTACGGGGCTCCGTATCACAACCGGCGCGGGTCAAACGGCGAAGTTTATGATATGCACGCGATGACCGCCGCGCATCGCACCTTGCCACTAGGATCAATTGTGCGGGTCACGAATTTGGAGTCCCACAAGTCTGCGGTGGTTCGCATAACCGACCGTGGTCCGTTCATTGAAGGACGAATCATTGATCTGTCACAGGCCGCGGCGAAACAGATTGGTCTGGTACAACAAGGCACTGGCCGGGTGCGGGTCGAAGTCTTGAAGACGCCGCAACCCATCGAGTCCGGCGGCCGCTGGGCAGTTCAGCTAGGGGGCTTTGAGCGCGAGAACCGTGCACGAGATATCGCCGATCACTTGACCCGGCGCTACCACTCCGCCAAGGTCTTGACCTTCAGCAGCCCCACCGGAGCCTGGTGGGTAAGGGTGCGAGTAAAAGGTGACTTGAGAGCGCGCGCTGAAGAGATCACGCGCGACACCAAAACGCCTGAGGGTGGAGTTTTTTTGGTGAGGCTGGATTAGAAAACATGGACGAATGCCTGTTCTGTAAAATCGTGGCGGGAAAAATTCCAACCAAAAAAGTTCACGAAGACGAGCATACATTCGCGTTCGAAGACATTGATCCCAAGGCGCCCACTCATGTGCTTATCGTTCCCAAAAAACACATAGTTGGATTAAAAGAAGCACGAGAGACTGAGGCAGAGATTATCGGCCGCTGCCATCTGACCGCAGCGAAAATAGCCAAGGACAGAAGAATTGAAGATGGTTATCGTACCGTGCTTAACGTCGGGCCAAAATCAGGACAGTCGGTGTTTCACCTGCACATCCACCTGATCGGCGGTCGTGAACTTCGCTGGCCCCCAGGGTAACGTGAGCACCCTTGATGCAAGGGGTAAAATGGACCCTGGCCTGAGTTGTCATATGTTCCACTTTCCTCAACCCGCCAACCGCCAACGACGTACCGCATTGATCTTTTCTCTGTTACTGCATTGCGTGGTTGTTTTCTTGTGGCTGAACCGCGCTCCGATGTTTATTCAGCCATCGAGTATGGCATGGGGCATTCACGGAAATTCGGCAAACCTGATTTATTTCCCGCGGGTCGCGGAACCCACCAAGACCGCGAAGAAGCTCCATTTCCATCCGAAAACAAAACAAAAACCGGCAGTCGAAGCGCCGCAACCGCCGGCTGAATCAGCTCGCGCCGGTTCTCCGGTAGGGTCTCTTGCGCAGGGGCCTGTGACCGGCGTGGAAGCCAGTCCCGCATTGCCATTGGTTTTTCCTGACCCTTCGATTTATCCCTGGCAGCTGCCCAAAGGATTACAAGGCGACGTGATCGTGGAAGTCACGATCGATGAGCACGGAGTCGTAACCGAGACAAAAGTGGTTCAATCATTGCAATCGGACATCGATGACAAGGTAATTGCAACCCTGAAGAATTGGCGGTTCAGGCCGGCGTCGGTGGATGGGGTCGCAATCAGTTCGCGGCAGGACGTGCACTTCCACTTTCCCAGTTGAGCGTCAATAGGGCCCAGACATTAATTTGTGAGTTCTTCCGCTGCACCGTGACGCCGCAACAACTGCGGCAGATTCTGGGAGAACGCGGAACGCGGCAGCACCATATCACATCCCACTTCATGAGCCTTCTGCTTCAGGTCACCTTGAACATGCGACAAGAAACCAATCACTGAAGTTTTCTTGAGTTTGCTTTTCAGCTTGGGGATGAGGCTCAGCGGTTTCGCGCTCACATGGTTGAGATCGAAAATAATGAGCGAGGGCTTCTCTTCGCCGTTGAGCTTGATGCGCTCAGTGAGGTCCTGTTCGGTCTTAACGAACTCGACCTTCACATTCAGCTTGCGCGCGGTCTCCTGAATCTTCGCCTGGAAAAAGAGGTCGTCCACAAAGCCAAAGATGCGAGACGCGGCGTCCTCGCGCATGGGCAAGGGCTCAGGTTCAGGCTGCGGGTAATTGGGGGCAAAGCCAGGCCGATGGCGGCCCGGACGAGAGCCATTGTTGCCGCCGGCCATAGCCGCGCGGTAGCTGTGATCCATGGGTGCGGTGTAAATGCTGTCGCGCTGATTATCGCGGCTGGGC
>JBOGLH010000016.1:0-11570 GCA_050746025.1 Terriglobales bacterium
CTCTTGCCGGTCGCACCGCTGCCACAAGTCGAATTCCCGGTGATACAGGTGGGCGCATCGCTGCCGGGCGCCAGTCCTGAGACTATGGCTTCGGCGGTCGCCACTCCACTGGAACGACAGTTCGGCCGGATTGCGGGCATCAACCAGATGACGTCGACGAGCCAGATTGGCTCGACCGGCATCGTGTTGCAATTCGATCTAAATCGTGACATTGATGCTGCTGGCCGGGATGTTCAGGCAGCGATCAATGCCGCGCGCAGCAACCTGCCATCGTATTTGCCCGGCAATCCCTACTATCGAAAGGTGAATCCTGCCGACGCGCCTGTCTTGATTGTTTCGCTCACCTCCGACACCTATACCTTGCCGCAAATGTACGATGCTGCCGATTCCGTGCTGGCTCAGAAATTGGCGCAGGTGAGCGGTGTGGGACAGGTTTTTGTCGGTGGAGCAGCCCAGCCCGCGGTGCGTGCCGAGGTCAACCCGAACCTGCTGAATAAACTTGGCATCGGTCTGGACAAGGTGCGCAGCGCGTTGGGAGCCGCTAATTCGAACAGCGCCAAGGGCAGAGTGGCGAACGCCATCAACGCCTGGACGATTGAAGATAACGACCAGATCAAGACGGCAGATAAATATCAATCACTGATCGTTTCTTATAAAAACGGCGCGGCCGTGAGGCTAAGTGACGTCGCCACCGTGTCGGATTCTGTAGCTGATACGCGAGTCATCGGTCTTTCGGCGCATGGCACCAGCGATCGGTCAGCGCAAGGCAAACCTGCAGTACTGATCATTATTTTCCGGCAGCCGGGCGCCAACATCATCGATACCGTGGACCGGGTATATTCATTGATGCCGCAACTCGCGTCCTCCATTTCGCCGGCGATTCATCTCGACGTTGTAATGGACCGCACCACCACGATCCGCGCATCTGTGCGCGACATCGAAATCACGCTGATCATTTCCGTGTTTCTCGTCATACTGGTGGTGTTCGCATTCCTGCGCACGGTCCGCGCCACCATCATTCCCAGCATTGCCGTTCCGCTCTCTCTGATTGGAACCTTCGCAGTGATGTACGTGCTGCACTATAGCCTCGACAATCTGTCGCTGATGGCGCTCGCCATCTCAACCGGTTTTGTGGTGGACGACGCGATTGTTGTACTGGAAAACATCACGCGCCATCTCGAACAGGGAATGGCGCCGGTCGCTGCGGCTTTCCAGGGCGCCCGTGAAATTGGATTCACCGTGCTCTCGATGAGCAGCTCGCTGGTGGCAGTGTTCATTCCGATCTTAATGATGGGTGGGCTGGTCGGACGTTTGTTCCGTGAATTTGCCGTGACATTGAGTATCGCTATCGGTGTTTCGTTGATGGTGTCACTTACGACCACGCCGATGATGTGCGCGCAGATACTGAAGCCCATCGAAGAAGACAAACATGGAAGGTTCTTCCGTGCCTCGCAGGCATTTTTCGACTGGACGCTGAAGATATATCGCATCAGCCTGGGTTGGGTTTTGCGTCATCAACCTTTGACCCTTGGGGTGACGCTCGGAACCATGTGTCTCACCGTCTACCTTTATATACAGGTCCCGAAAGGTCTTTTCCCTCAGCAGGACACCGGCCGGGTGATGGGATCAGTGCAGGCGGACCAGGACATTTCGTTTCCGGCGATGCGGCAGAAGATGGAAGAGTTTGTCGGCATCGTGATGCACGATCCCAATGTTCAGACCATTGTTGGATTTGCAGGTGGCAACACCGCGCGCAATCAAGGAAGAATGTTTATCACGCTTAAGCCCAAGGGTCGCGAGCGAAAGCTCACAGCCGACCAGGTGATTGGAGAATTGCGCCGCAAACTGACCGCGGTGCCCGGCGCAACGCTGTTTATGCAGTCGCAACAGGACCTGACGATTGGCGCCCACCAGAGCCAGGCGCAATACCAATACACGCTGCAAGGCGAAGACTTGGCCGAACTCAACTCCTGGTCTCCGCGCTTGATGCAAAAGCTGCGCACGTTGAAAGAACTGCGCGACGTAAACACCGACCAGCAGGACCGAGGTCTGGAGGAGGCGGTCATTATTGATCGCGACACCGCATCGCGGCTGGGCGTCTCGCCACAGGCGATTGATAATGCCTTGTACGACGCGTTTGGTCAGCGCCAGGTCTCAACCATTTACCAGCAGCTCAACCAGTATCACGTGGTGATGGAAGTTGACCCGCAATACCAGCAATCGCCGGCGGCGCTCGACGCGGTTTATGTAGGTTCCTCGAACGGATCGATGATACCGCTCTCTGCCATCGCGCATTTTGGCCCATCGAATACCGCGCTGGCGGTCAGC
This sequence comes from Terriglobales bacterium, assembly GCA_050746025.1. Classification (GTDB taxonomy): domain Bacteria; phylum Acidobacteriota; class Terriglobia; order Terriglobales; family Acidobacteriaceae; genus Gp1-AA145. Next base: position 2,329 of record JBOGLH010000016.1, read on the forward strand.
CACCAGGGCCAGTTTCCCGCCACGACCATTTCTTTCAACCTGGCGCCCAATATTTCGCTCGGACAGGCAACTCAGGTCATTGAACAGGCCAAAAATGAAATCCAATTTCCCGCCACCATTCACGGCAGCTTCCAGGGAACGGCTGCGGCCTTTAAGGAGGCGGTGGCGAACGAGCCCTTATTGCTTGCTACGGCGGTGCTCACGGTTTATATCGTGCTGGGTATTCTCTACGAAAGTTTCATTCATCCTATTACTATTCTTTCCACTCTGCCTTCAGCCGGGGTAGGTGCGTTGGTCGCATTGCTGGTGACCCACCGCGAACTCAATGTAATGGGAATGATCGGAATCATTCTTCTGATCGGCATCGTTAAGAAGAACGCCATTATGATGATCTACTTTGCTCTCGATGCCGAACGCCGCGAAGGCAAAGCTCCGCAGGACGCGATCTTCGAAGCCTGCATGTTGCGCTTCCGGCCCATTCTAATGACCACCATGGCCGCGTTGCTCGGGGCCCTGCCACTGGCTATCGGAACCGGCGTGGGCTCAGAGTTGCGTCAGCCTTTAGGAATCACCATAGTAGGCGGCCTCATTTTGAGCCAGGCGCTTACGCTTTTCACCACGCCTGTCGTCTATCTCTATATGGACCGCATTCGCTGGGCTGTGCGGCGAAAGGATCGTCCAGTTCCCGGACAGATCACGCCAGCCGGCAGCCAGGCAGATTAGCTAGTTTCATTCCTGAAACGAATCGCCTCATTACCCTGGTTACTTGCGAATAAAAACTTCAACGTTACGATCTACCCTTGGCACCTTATTTTTACTTAGGCATGGAGTCAATGTGTTAAGGCCCTTTAATCTTTCGGTTGCGGCGGTAGTGCTTGCGCTAGGCGCCACGTTATCCGCTCAGGATTACGTGATAGTCGCTGTGAAAGACGGCGGCACTATCACCGGCACTGTCAAGTGGGCGGGTCCCATGCCGCGCCTGACGCCGGTTCCCATCAATAAAGACCCGCTCGTCTGTGATCCGAACTCGAAGAAGACACGCGACCTGGAACGTCTGATTATCGGGCCACATGCTGGAGTCGCAAATACGGTTGTTTTTCTGAAAGATATCTCTCGCGGTAAGGCGATGGATTTACCCCAGCAGAGACGGTTTCTCGACCAAAGGTCTTGCCGTTACGAGCCGCATATTCTCCTGGTACCTGTCAACTCAGTCTTGCAGATGAAGAGTTCCGACGCCACGCTGCACACCATCCATATGGATGGCGCCGCCACCTACAACTTGCCATTTCCTTTCACGAATCAAACGGTGGCGCGCAAAATGCCCAGCGTTGGGTTAGTCAGTTTACGGTGCAACGGCGGCCACACCTGGATGAATGCCGAGATGTTCGTGGTGCCGCATCCTTACTACGCCGTGACTGATGAGACCGGAACATTTGAATTGTCGGACGTGCCACCTGGGCAATATCAGATCGTTGCCTGGCATGAAGGCTGGAATGTTATGCGGCAAGAGGCAACGTATGACGTGCTTACAGAGAAGCGCACCCAGCGTCCGGTTTTTGCCCCATCAAGAACTTGGGAAAAGAAAGTCAGCGTTCAGCCGAACTCCGGCGCTGAAGTGAACTTTGTGATTTCTGAAAAATAGCCGCCTCGATTCAAATTCGTTTCCCGTTGTCCATTACCTCGGTACGGCAGAGTCACTAGCATCCACATGGCCGATTACATAGTGCAATCGTGTGTTTTGAGCACCTTAGGCCTTGCGGTCCCGTACGTCCTGTGACATTGGTAACGTGCGCGAGGGTTTCTGGCGGCTTAGGCTATTAATAGGTTCCGGGGGCTAACATTTCGAGCAGCGGCACAAAAGCGATTACTCAGGCATCGGCGCGTCCCTTCATTCACAGCCTGAATATTCTTGTGAAGTACGTGCGCCTCTATGGGTTCGACCACAAGCGCACCCAAACACAATTTGAGGTGGCATGGGCCGAACTCAAGGACTCAATGCCCATAGGCAAGGGAAATTTTGTGCTCGGAGTTTCCGGCGAGCGTCTTCTGCTGGATGGGGTTGCGATTGAAACCGGGCAAGCCGAACGCGGCTTCGCGCAACTGCTCACCGCTTCCGGCCTGGCGAGCATTCAGTTTTCCGCCGCTGTAACTCCCGAAGAATTTGAAAAGTTGGTGCGAGCCTTCGCCTTCAACGGATCCAAGGCGCAGGATCTGGCCGACCAGATCAAGAGCGCCTTCTCAGATAACAAGGGAAGCATTCGCATTAATGAAATAAAGTTTGTGGCCTCCGACGCCGCGTCCGTAAACATGACCGCGGCTGCGCAAATCGTGGCGCAGTCATTAGGCCCGGAATTCAAAAACTGGCTCAATGATCCCAACAAACTAGTACAGGTGATTGCCGCTGCTGAGGGATCACAAAAAACTAAAGCCGCAGTCGATAAAGGGATGACGAACGAGGAAGGAACTTGGAGCAATTCGCCCTTCCTGCTGAACAGCAAAGAAACCCAGCAGGCGTTGCAACTGCTGACGCGTTTCGGTGAACTGGCCGCGGTCAAGTCTCCCAACCCGGAGTTGATTGGGTCCGAACTAGATCGCGCAGATGAGAAGATCAAAAGCTCGGTGCTCACCTTGCTGGATGAGCTATCCAGCGCCGGTCCAGATCCGGCGGCTAAACCCCTGTTGATGCGCGCCGCCGAGCAGTTGGCGATCCGCTATGCATTGGAGCGCTTCGAAAGCGGCGATCTCAAAGTAAATGCAGTGCACGATATTCTCGAGCAGATGGGCCAGCAGATGAGCAATCTGCGAAAGATTCTGGAGATGCACGAAGCCAAGATGAGCAAGGCCGGCATCATGGTAGAGTCCCACTCCGATATTCTCGATCGCACCTTCTGGTCAGAGCTTCCCGAGAGTAGCAAGAAAAAGACCCTGCAATCCGAAGATGCCGCCTGTGTGCCTGCCCGAAATGTGCGGCAATATGTCGAACTCCTTCTGCAGCGCAGTGATCGCGAAAGCGCTTCGGCTATTCTCACCAATTACGCCGCCGCTGTAACCGCCAAAGACCCTGAATACCGCTCTCGCGTGGCCGACGGTATTGCGCAACTTGCGGATCTTTTTGCACTCGCGGGCGGAAGCGTGCTGGGCGAGACCACTCAAAAGCTGGGTGGAGCCATCGCGAAAGAAGCGAATCCCGAGATCGAAGCGTTGTTGAGCGCTGCCTTCGTTCGTTTGAGTTCGGAAGCCTCCCATCGCAAGCAATATCGTGCGGTCGCCCAAACTTGCGAAGCCATGGAGTATGTAGCCAGCCGGCGTCCCGCCCTCGAGAGGGAACTGCGCTCGCGCATTGGCGTCGAGGGAAGGCTGCCGGACTTTATCGAGGACGCCCTTTCGCAAACCCAATTTAGTCCTGATCTAGTCGGAGTTTTGCGCCGAAACTCGAAAGCCTCTGCCGAGCACCTCGCTGACCGTTTCTTTCGCGCCATGAAACGCGAGGAGTGCGACCGCATTGTAGAACTGGTCAATGAACTTGGCTCCGGCGCGAACGAATACCTGCGGGAGATGCTAAGCAATGGTCCCCAGCGGCAGGCAGTCTCATCGGTAGGACTGATGAGCCGTTTAGATGTTCCGGCTTTGCTCGAATTGTTGCCCCCGCGCCTGACCCAGCTAAACCGTTTTTATCATGATTTGATCGTGCGTCAGATTGCGTATGGCGCTGCGAACAACCGCGGGCGCACCCTGCTTGAGATCCTTGAAGTGCTCGACCCCGCGGTCGTGCCGCAGGCACTCGATGAAATTGGAATGAGCGGCGACCGCACCGCTGCGCCCCCACTGATCGTAATGGCGGCAGCCGGCGTGGCTGAGGGGCGTCCGCCCCTGCTGCAGCTGAAGGCCATCGAAGCATTAGGAAGGTTGCGCGAGCCGGAGGCCGTGCCCGTATTGCGAGCCCTCTTCGAAGCCAAGAAGATGTTCAAGTGGCAGCACCACCGCGAGTTGCGCATTGCAGCGGCACAGGCCCTTGCAAAAATTGACATGCGGTATGCCACTCAAATTATGGCGGAGAGCAGCCTGGAACCTGGCGAACTCGCCATTGGCCCGCTCGACTCGGCTCCCGCATGCCCGTGGGTGCGGCAACGTCGCTACGACCGCATCATTCTCAAGCGTGCAGTGCCGGCGAGCATTAGCAGTTCATGGGGAAAGTCACAGATTTCGGTCAACGAGTTGAGCCTGGGCGGCGGCATGGGGACAAAGGGAGACACCCTGCGGGTCGGTTCTGACGCTGACCTTCAAATGACAGTAGGCATGCGAAACATTCGGGCCCAGGTCGTGCTGCGGCGCGCCCACGTGAACGAAGTTGGGTTTGAGTTTGTAGACATGGATATGGAAAACCGTCAGCGGCTGCGTCGTTTGCTGATGGGATCACTCGATCATGGCCCCGGCTTCCGTGGCGGCAAAGGATACGAACGCCAGTAGGGCTTCTTCGAGTCGCTATTTAGTCAGCCAACGCCGCCGATCAACTCACGATTTTCGTATGCGCGCGGCGATCTCCTCAACTACAGAATAAGGATCGCGCTTGTGTTCCGTGATCTGCGCCGCCAATTGCGAAAGTTCGCCATGGGTCAGGCCTGCACGCACTTCCTGCAGTAGGGTGTCGCGCAACATCTCCAACAGACGCGCTTCCCAGTTTTGTTTTCTGCGCTGCGAAATCAATCCTTGCTTTTGCTGATGTGATTCGTAGTTGGCGATTGCATTCGCCAGTTCGGTAGTTCCGCGCCCTTCGCTCGCAACTGTTTTCACAATCGGTGGTGTCCATTGATCAGCGCGGATCGCGAGAGATTGCATAGCGCGAATCTCCCGTTCCACTCGCTCGGCGCCGTCGTGGTCAACTTTATTGATCACAAAAATATCGGCGATTTCCATAATGCCGGCCTTGATGGTTTGCACATCGTCGCCCATGCCGGGGACAAGAATCACCACCGTTACATCGGCCAGGCGGACGATGTCGATCTCATCCTGGCCAACCCCGACGGTTTCGATCAGAACCAGGTCGCGGCCAGCCGCGTCGAGTACCACGGCCACGTCCGCGGTGGTTCGCGCTAATCCCCCGAGTGAGCCGCGCGTGGCCATGCTACGGATGTAAATCCCGGGATCAGAAAAATGCCGCTGCATGCGAATGCGATCGCCAAGAATTGCACCACCGGTGTAGGGACTGGTTGGATCGACGGCGATAATGCCGATAGTGTGGTTCTGCTCGCGATAATGCTTCGCCAACTGATCGACGAGCGTGCTCTTGCCTGCGCCGGGGGCGCCAGTTAACCCGATGGTCCTCGCCTTTCCGGTGTGAGGGAATAATTCTTTAAGCAGCTCGATCCAGCCGGGAGAGTGATTTTCGACGGTTGAGATGGCCCGAGCGAGAGCTCGCGGATCACCGGCGCGCAGTGAAGAGATCAGATTTTCGTTCGGAACGTGCAAGGAAGAAGTGTAAAGAAAAAACTGCGTCGACGGAAACGGTCTTGAAAGCACGTCCGTCAGAAAGTTGTGATTCAATCTTTCAGCAATTGCCTGGCAATCACCAACCTCTGTATCTCGCTGGTGCCTTCACCGATGGTGCACAGCTTCACGTCGCGGTAGAATTTTTCGGCAGGATAGTCTTTGATAAAGCCGTATCCGCCGTGAATTTGAACCCCTTCATTCGCACACTTCACCGCGACTTCGCTGGCGAAAAGTTTCGCCATGGACGATTCGAGCGTGGTCTTCATGCCTGCGTCTTTCATGGCGGCAGCACGGAAGGTCAGCAGGCGGGCGGCTTCTATTTCGGTTGCCATATCGGCGAGCTTCCATTGGATTGCCTGAAAATCGCTGATAGCGCGACCAAATTGTTTGCGCTGGCGGGAATAGTTCAGGGCCGCTTCGTAAGCTCCTTCCGCCATTCCCAACGATAGGGCTGCGATGGAAACCCGGCCTCCATCCAGCACGCGCATGGCATCCACGAATCCTTGCCCTTCGGTTCCAAGTAAATTTTCTGCTGGCAAAACGCAGTCTTCGAAAATTAATTCCGCGGTGTCGCTGGCGCGAAGTCCGAGCTTGTCTTCTTTTTTTCCTGGACGAAAACCCGTAGTTCCTTTTTCGACGATGAATGCGGAGAGACCGTGCGTGTGCGCCGCGCGGTCGGTTACAGCGACAACGACCAGTACATCTGCATAATGTCCGTTGGTGCAGAAAGTTTTGGTGCCGTTCAGGACCCAATTATTTCCCTTGCGCGCGGCGGTCATACGCGCGCTGCCGGCGTCCGATCCGGATGATGGTTCCGTCAATCCCCACGCGCCGATGAATTCACCGCTGGCCAGCTTGGCAATATATTTTTTCTTTTGCGTTTCATTCGCAGCCAGAAAAATATGGTTCGAGCAAAGCGAGGTATGCGCAGCTACGATGATGCCAACCGAGCCATCCACGCGCGAAAGCTCCTCAACTGCGGTCACGTATTCGACGTAACCCATGCCCGCGCCGCCCAGCTCCGAAGGGAATATCACGCCCATCAATCCCAGCTTGCCCAGTTCCTTTATTGTTGAGAGCGGAAAATCGCCGGCCTGGTCCCATTTGCGCACATGAGGCGCGATCTCGCGCTCCGCGAACTCGCGCACACTTTTCTTGAGCTGGAGTTGTTCTTCGTTGAGCTGGAAATCCAAGGGTTCTCCCGTCTAAATCTTTCCGCAAAGCAAACCTAATTACACCACAGGCCCTAATAGACGGGAAATCTTCACACCGGCCGGTTGGTTACGTCCGGGTAGCGGCGCGTTTGCCGAATACTTTCCTGGCCATCCACACCGGCGCGACAAACACGTGTGCAGGATTGGTGAGAAATGCCGGCTTGTTGCCTTCGATGAGATGTCCGATCCAAGCCAGCGCGAAAGCAGTAGGGATCAGAAGGAGAGCGATGATCCAGTGAAACCAAACCACAATGATTGAAGAGAATCCGACAGGAATTGCAATCAGGTGCAACGCGCGGTTTACCGGATGGTTATGCGCGCCGTCGTAATGCGAGTAAAGGCCCATTGAGTGCCCTCGCTTTCGGCCCGGATTATACCGCTAAATCAACCGAAATGAAGCGCTCAAAAACCTCGTTGGAAAGCATTCTGCCCTTCGCGGTGAGGCGAATTGTGGCAACCTCTTTTTCGATGAGACCCGCGTTTGTCAGTTCAGAAATTACCTCGTTGTAGGCGCCCACTTGATTTTCGCCGAACTCATCCCTCAGCGTTCGCAGATCGACTCCTTTATTCAAACGCAATCCAAGAAAGAATGCCTCCTGTAGCGCGTCTTCTGCGAATACAACTGTGCATTCTTGTGCGGTGCCGGAAAGATATTTCTCCAGCGAATCAGGATTTGAGAATCGCACCGCAGAACCTGTGGCCGCCGAGGGCAGCATGGAATGCGCATCGACTCCAAATCCCAGATAAGGCTGCCGCGTCCAATATTTCAGGTTGTGTATGGATTCGTAGCCGAAGCGAGAGAAGTTTGAAATCTCGTATTGCCGTATTCCGGTGGCATTCAGACGCTCACCCGCGATTTCGTACAGGTCAGCAGTGAGGTCTTCATCAGGGACGAAATGCGCGTGATACTTTTGTCCCCCGGCAAGCAGTTCACGCCCGAGCCTGGAATCTTCATCAACTTCGAGCATGTAAATGCTGGCATGCGGGACATCCAAAGAAATTAATTGGTGGAGTGACGCTTCCCAAGTCTCGCGGCTCTGATGCGGAAGCCCGGCAATCAGATCAACATTGATATTTGCAATTCCGGCGGAGCGGAAACGTGCGACATCGTCAAGGACGATTGAGCGCTTATGCACGCGTCCCACAGACGCTGATTCTTTATCGTCAAACGATTGCACACCCAAGCTGACACGATTGACGCCGCATCGCTGCAGAGTCTCAATCACGGAACCATTGAGAGTTCCCGGTGCACATTCCACCGTAATTTCTGTGCTCTCTAGAACCTCGAAATTTTGCCGAATCGTGACAAAGATACCCTCCAACTCTATAACATCCAATAGTGTGGGAGTTCCGCCGCCGAAGTAGACGGAGTCAACCGTACGGTCGAGCAAGCCTCCCATGTGGTCCGCGGTTTCGGCTGCGTGTTCGATCTCGCCGCACACCCGGCCGACATAATTGTGAAAAACAGTCCGCGAGAAAACATCCGAAGCGAAATTGCAATAGCTGCACTTGGTCTTGCAGAAGGGGACGGAAATGTACAATCCGAGCGGCATCTGTATGATTATCCCACTAGCCGCGTGACGAAGATCGCAACTTTGCTCGACCGCCGGAGTTCACTCATTCAATGATTCCTCGCGTTGTAATAACTGGGATGGGGGCCGTCAGCCCGAACGGAATAGGTAAAGAAGCTTTCTGCCGCGCCGTATTGGGCGGGAAATCGGGAGTGAAGCGCATTTCGCGCTTTGATTCTTCCAGACTGGCCGTTCACATCGCCGGCGAGATTCCCGAGTTTGACGAGCTGGCGTGGGTCGAACCGCGCGAGCGAAAGCACGTTTCGCGGGTGGTGCCACTTTGCCTGGCCGCAACCACGGAGGCGGTGAACGACGCAGGCCTCGATATGCCAGCGATGTCGGTGGATGAAAAGCGGCAGATCGGAATTGTGCTTGGCACCGGTGGTGGCGCTCAGGAATTTTCTGAAGAGCAATACCGCCTATGGCACAGCGGCAAAGAAAAACAAGTAAGTATTTTTTGCGTGCCGAGCGGAACGATGGGCACGATTCCCAGTGAAATCAGCATGCGGTTCGGATTTCGCGGCTACAGCCATGTGGTGACGGCAGGTTGTACTTCATCAACCGACGCTCTCGGTTACGCCTATCAGCATATTCAAGCCGGGGTGCAGCCCATGTTTGTGGCGGGCGGCGTAGACTCGCCAATTACGGAAGGAATTGTGAAAGGCTATACCATGCTTCGGGCTTTAACCCAGTCATGGAATGATCAGCCGGAGCGTGCGTCGCGGCCTTTTTCCGCCGATCGCGACGGCTTCGTTCTTGCCGAGGGCTCCTGGATGTTCGTTCTGGAAGAATATGAGCATGCGAAAGCTCGCGGCGCGCGGATTTATGCGGAAATCACCGGCTATGGCGCCACCTGCGAGGCCTACCATCGGGTTCGCATGAGTGATTCTCCGGAAGAACCGGCGCGCGCCATCGAACTTGCGCTTGACGAAGCCGGCATCGGAGCGGCAGATATTCAGTATGTCAGCCT
>JBOGLH010000017.1:0-30138 GCA_050746025.1 Terriglobales bacterium
CGCCAGTTCCCTTCCGCGGCAAACGCAATGAGCCGGCCTTTGTCAAAGAAGTGGCTCGCCAGATCGGCGAATTGTGGGGTCTTTCAACCGATGAAATCGGCACCCAAACCAGCCGAAATTTCATTCGCTTCTTCCATTTGTCGAAATCGACACATGGTCCTTAAGATCGACAACAAGGTTCCTCGGCGACCTCTGCGTTCTCGGCGGTTAAAAGCTTTCCCGCCAGGCTGATACACAAAATTGTTTCCATTGGGAATCATTCCGCAAACTACGTTAATCTATTAGGTCATGCCAGAGAATACTTTTGACATTGTCAGCCAGATCAACCTGCAGGAAGTGGCGAACGCCATCCAGCAGGCGACCAAAGAAATTCATACCCGCTTCGATTTGAAGGATTCGAAGTCGAATATCGAGATGGAGAGCAAAGACGCCATCGTCATGAGTTCGGTCGACGAGTACAAGCTGAAGGCGGTGACCGACATTCTGCAGCAGAAGCTGGTTAAGCGTGGCGTGCCGCTAAAAGGTTTGACCTATGGCGCCGTCGAGCCGGCAGCCGGATCGACGGTGAGGCAAAAGATCACCATGCAGCAGGGCATCCCTATTGAGAAAGCGCGCGATATCGTCAAGACTATTAAGAATTCCAAGAACAAAGTGCAGGCATCGATCCAAGGCGACCTGGTGCGTGTAAGTGGCAAAGACCGTGATGCGTTGCAGGCAACGATTGCACTATTAAAGCAACAGGATTTCGGGATTGATATGCAGTTTACGAATTACCGGACGAATTGAGTTCACAGTGCGGGCCTTAGGCTCCCGCACTGAAACCATGAACACCATCGCCATTAACGGAGCCGAAGTTTTCGAACTTCTTCGTGACGATCTCGCCGCTATCGAGCGCGAGTTCGGTCGCGACACGGTTTCCGACGTTACCGCCATCACCGAGATTGGCGAATACCTGCGCGGTGGCGGGGGCAAGCGCATTCGCCCCGCTCTACTGCTACTTGCGTCCAAACTTTTCAATTATGAAGGACGAGGCGCGGTAAAACTGGGCGCCGTAGTCGAAATCATTCACACCGCAACTCTTGTGCACGACGACATTATTGACGAAGCCGAGACCCGCCGCGGCCGCCCTGCCGCAAATACCCAATGGGGAAATTCAAAGTGCGTGCTGGCTGGCGACTGGCTCTACATGCAGGCCTTCAAAGTCGCCGTGCAGGAGCGCAACTTTCGCATCCTCGATGCGCTCATCGATCTAACCCAGCAGATGGTCGAGGGCGAACTGCTGCAAATGGAAAAACTAGGCCAGCTCATTTCTCTCGATGAGCACATCGATCTCATTTATCGCAAAACTGCCTGCCTGTTTTCTGTCTGCATGCGGTTGGGCGCGATTCTCGGCGGAGCAACACCTGAGCAGGAAGACCAGGTCGCCCGATACGGCCGCGATCTCGGCATGGCCTTTCAAATCGTGGACGACGTACTCGATCTCACCGCATCAGAACGTGTGCTCGGCAAGCCTGTGGCCAGCGACCTGCGCGAAGGCAAAGTGACCATGTCCGTAATTCACGCTCTCGAACGCTGCACTCCTGAAGAGCGCGAGATGATTAAAATCGTCGTCGATCAGCGCGCATTCAACGGCGTCACCCATTCTGATATCCTTGGCATTCTCGAGCGCTATGGCTCGCTCGACGCCGCCGCTTCCCGCGCCGCAGCTTACGCCGAATCCGCCAGCAAGGCCATTTGCACGTTTCCCTTGTCAGAAATCAAACGGGCTCTCCTTTGGGCCCCCGAGTTCGTAATCGCCCGAGAAAAATAAATCTTCAATTGTCGTAACATTTGTCGGGTACTCACATCCAATTGGCTGCTTGATTCGTATTGAACATGGGAGTCTAATTCCACGGGATCAATTTTCTAAAGGAGATTGCGCTCTATGAAGAAGCTGTGGATTTTGGTATTTGCAGTGTGTGTCACGTTCGGCATGACCGCTATGGCGCAGGACATGGGCAAAAGCTGCGATATGGGCAAGAGCAAAATGTCAGCGCCTTTGAAAACCCTTAAGGGCACGGTCAAGGCTGAGGGCGACAAGGTCACGTTCGTTGACGACGCCGACCAAAAAACCTGGGATGTCATGAATCCCGAGAAACTGAAGGGCCACGAAGGCCATCACGTTCAGGTCAGCGCGCACGTTTACGCCGACAAGAATTCGATCCACGTGATGAGCGTCAAAATGTTAAAGAAGGAAAAGACATCTATGTAATGGATGTTGCCTCGAATTCAAGGGCGGCTACAGCCGCCCTTTTTTCTTGTACTCTGGATACAGCATGACCGACCTGCTGCAAGCGGTCTCACATCACGGGTACCTGCTGCTTTTCCTTATAGTGTTCGCGGAGTCGTGTGGCTTGCCTGCGCCGGCTGCATTGGCGTTAGTGGCGGCCGGGTCGGCCGCCGCGATGCATGTGCTGCATGCCGATGCTGTGTTTGCTACCGCCATCGCTGCCATGCTGATGGGCGACATCGGCCTCTTTCTATTGGGGCGCTATACGGGATGGGCTTTCCTCGGCTTAATCTGCAGCATCTCTCTGAATCCCGAAACTTGCATTCTGCGGTCTGCTGAATCGTTCTACAAGCACGGGCGTGTGACCTTGCTTTTTATTAAGTTCATTCCCGGCGTCAACACCATGGCAGCGCCGCTCGCCGGAAGCATGAAGATGAAGTTCGCGCAATTCCTGCAGCTCGATTTCGTGGGCGGATCCCTTTATATCGCCGCATATGCCGGCGTGGGCTATATTTTCCGGGACTTTGTTGCCCGCATCACTCATGGATTGCAAACCGGAAGTCGCACCATTGGCGCCTTCTTTATTTTGGCGCTCCTGGTTTTCATTGCTTACCGCTGCGTGCAGTTTTTTCGGCTGCGGATCTACGGCGCTCCTCCGAAAGCAGGCGTCGAAGAAATTGCCCTCAGGCTGGCCTCAGAAGGAAACAAAGACCTGCTGATTGTCGATGTGCGCAGCCACGGCTATTACGATGCCGGCACGCAACGCATTGCCGGATCAATTCGTTTCGAGCCCGGTCAGTTGGCGAATGAACTGAAGGCCCTTCCCCACAATAAAGATATCTATGTGTACTGTACTTGAGCACGCGAAGCCACCAGCGCCCGTGTGGCGCGGCTATTAAGAAAGCAAGGCTTCCGAGCATTTGTGATCACGGGCGGACTGGCGGCATGGCGAAAAGCGGGGCAACCCACAGAGCAGGTTCCTGAAGGCGACCTGATCAAGCTGCCCACGTTTAACTAGTTCTCCCTTCGTGTAACTTCGGGGCATAGGTTCTGGTTTGCTTCCAGGCGCTATTTCAGTCATTGACCCGGCTCGCCAATTCTCAATGAGTGATTATGCCTGTCTCGATAGGCGATCAAATCCACCCGCGTTCAGCGGTTCGCTTTAGCATACCCACACCCTAATTCACGTGAAAGGTGATTCGCACCTGGTATTCGGTTGGTTTGCCGTTCTGCATGTAAGGTTGGAACCGCCACTGTTTGAAGGTTTCTCTCAATGGAGAAAGAACCATTGGAAGTCTCTTCATAACCAGAGGCCGGTTAATGTCGTCTGACGTGATGAAAACCAGCCCGGTACATTCTCCATTCTCGTTTACGCCAAGCGTAATTGTGACAGGTGTACCCGCAGGGGCGAATCCTAAGGGCCACGTCGGTTCCACTCGTCGAATGATTAGCTTGCCACTCACCTCTTCATCAAGGACGGGAATCGGGTTTGCCGTCGCAGTTTGGAATGCAAATGTCAAAATAGATTCGACCTGTACCGGTGTCCCATGGTTGGCAGCCACTTTGAAATGCCATTTCATGACCTGGTCGCGCGCTACGTCGCTGAGGCCAGGATTACTGGAGTTGAGCTCATATACCTCACGTACGTGTCCGCTGCGGTCTAGGCAAACATAAAGGCTAAGCGTGCCCTTATCCGCTCCGCTCCGGATGGGCGGCCAGACAATCTCGGGAATGCCAACGGCAAGGGTGCGTAGAGTTGCCTCGTTTATATGAAGGGTCTGCAACGGAGCGCTCGGCTGCTGAATGCCAAATTGCGCTTCATCGGGTGTGCTTAGTTCTGTGAGTTCGTCGATTGTAGCCTCAAGTTCGGTGCCGGATTCGATGTATTCGGCAATCGTGCGTGCCACATGCTTTCCCGCAAAGCCCTTGTAGTTTTTGTAGCTGATCTCATAACCCGGTTCGCCTACGGATGCAACTAAACTGCCTTCAAAACAGAATGTGGAGAAAACCTTGTTGCTGACTGGCGCGATGCCTGCCATATAGGTGAACCGGCGGCATACCTGGTTTCCACCGATGACAGGATTGTCTGACGAACGTGACATATCAATGCCCTGTAATACCCCATCGGGTTCGAAGATCGCGGCAACAACTGTGCGAAGCCAGTTAGGGTAATAGTCGCCCGTCAACTGCTCGCTCGTTTTGTTCCCGTTTACGATGAGGGTCTGGGAAAAATCGGATGTTCTGACGGTGCGACGCCATCTGTCAGGTGCAACCCAATGTTCTTCGATTTCAGCTTTGTAATTTTCGTTGGATGGATTGGTTACTTCTAACACTTTTGCCTTGAGAAGAAAGGGACGCGAGCCTGGCGAAGTGATTTTTGATCGCTCCATGGCTTTCTTCGGTAGTTCCGCCATGGAATCGCTTGCGGCGGCAAAGAACGGAGAGAGAACCACGAAAAACATAATCAGGGACATCACACGAACACAGTGGCTAGACCCACCAGCGACTATCTGGGAATTTCCTTTTTCGAACATAACGACCGGCGATATTGTACTCAACTAACGATCAAACGCTATATCACTCATGGCAACTTCGCCATACTCCGTGCCTTCTGCCGGATGAGCGGACTTGCCTGCCGCTATACTGACGTTGATGTCTTCCCCCCTCGAAGTCGAAATCAAATTCCGCATCGCGAATATCGAGGGCCTGGTGGCACGCCTTAGCCAGCTCGGGTTTCAGCAGGTCACGCTTCGAACTCACGAGATGAATACGTTGTTCGATTTGCCCGGACATCCGCTTCGCGACCGTGGCGACGTACTCCGTCTTCGCAAGTACGGCCAGATCTGGGTGCTGACTCACAAAACTAAAAGTAAAAAGCAAGATGGCCCGCACAAGACGCGTATTGAAACTGAAACTCGCGTCGATAACGGCGAGAAGATGGAAGCCATCCTGCGTGCATTGCAATTCGAGCCTTCATTTCGCTACGAAAAGTTTCGCGCCGAATGGAAGGATGGTAACGGGCACGTAGTGATCGACGAAACTCCAATTGGTAATTTCGGGGAAATCGAAGGGCCTCCGGAATGGATTGACTCAGTAGCACGCGATCTCGGAATCGATCGCAAGGATTACATCACCGAAACTTACGCCGGACTTTTTAATTCATGGAAGCGACAGACGAAGAGTGTGGCAGAAGAGATGACGTTCGAAGCGATAGGCTGTTCCCGAAAATGCTAATCGTCATAGTGTGGTTTCTGTGACACCGTGTCAGCCTACCCACGCAAAAACTTCGATCGTCTTTGCTAAGTTCTTGTGCCGGAACAAATATCAGATTGGTCTTCCTGTTGCCATTCCTCTCAGTGCAGTTCCTAGGAGGGAATATGGCAAACATCAATCGCACACCGTCAAATGAAGAGCAGAAGTTTAATCAGATCGAAAATGACAGCTGGTCAGGAATCTATCTTCCGGCAATCTGCGCCGGAGTGGTGATGACCATCGTTTTGTTCATGGCAGTCAGCTGTTCGAAAAAATCGGACACAACCACAAAAATCAGCCTGCCGGTTGCGCCGGCAGTGCAGAGCCCGGCCCCGACCACTGCGTCAGCGGTCATCCCGGAAAAACCGAAGAAGGCAGTGAAGAAGCATCGCCCCACAACCGCCACCTACGTCAACAGTAACTACGGCCTGGCCCTGACTTTTCCGCGGAAGTACAGCTTGCAACCCGGTGACAAAATGAACGAAGCTCCGCTTCAAACCGGTTTTTTGAAACCGGGAGCAACGGAGATCGCATCGCTGGACATGCCGGACGGCTTGTACCCAGACACTGATTTTTCTTCCGCGCTGCTCAACGTCAGCGTCTATCAGGGACTGAGCGAAGAGGAATGCGGGCAATTTGCGCCGCCTTCGGAGGGCACGGTCGATGCCAAAACTGCGGACGCGAAGCCAACCTCAGAACCCACTGACTCGTCCAAACCAACCGCGGTAAAACTCGGCTCGAACCAATTCACTGAACTCGAGCAGATGAGCGGATCCGCCGATCGCCAGTCCGACTTGAAGTACTTTCACCTGTTCAAGAACGGGGCCTGCTACGAGTTCGCGCTCGACGTGGAAACCTCGCGAAAGGGGGATGAGGAGCTTGCTCAAGTCGATCGCAGCAAAATCTTCAAACAACTGGAGAAAGTCTTAGCCACTACGCGGATCAAAGAAGTTGAGTTGCCGGGAGTTGAGAATGCAGAAAAGACGACAACTCCTGAATCGGTGGCGAAAGAGCAGCCGGTCGTCAACGGAACCCAAACCGAGAAAGCCCAGGTGGTCACCCCGGAGCAGAAGTAAAGGGGCAAACCTGAAGAATTAAATCGTGCAACCCCGGACGTCCAAGTCCGGGGTTATTTCTTGTGCCGAGGCTCTCTAACGGGAATAGTGTATCTGTCGAAAACTGGCGGACAAGAGTGTCTGCGCCACACGCTTTCTAACGCTTCCTTGATCTCGCAACTGCCTCCCTGGCCTCTTTGTCGGCAGTTCGGCGGCGCTCGGTTTCCCGTTTGTCCCAGAGCTGCTTGCCTTTGGCGAGCGCCAGTTCAACTTTGACCCGGCCATTTTTGAAATACATTCTGGTCGGGATCAAAGTTTGTCCCTTCTGCTGCGTCTGGCCGATCAGCTTGCGAATTTCATCTTTGTGCACCAGCAGTTTCCGCGTTCGCAGGGGCGCGTGATTAAAAATGTTCCCGTGCTCGTAGGGACCAATGTGGCAGTTAAGCAGCCATAGTTCGCCGTCTTTGACCAGGCCATACGAGTCCCTCAGGTTCACCAGCCCCGCCCGAACCGACTTGACCTCGGTACCTGTTAAGGCAACGCCGGTCTCAAATTTTTCCAGCAAGAAGTAGTTGTGGGAAGCGATCCTATTAACGGAGGCGTCTCTCTGCCCCGCGGCAGTGGGATCGCGGCGTTTGTTCTTCTCGGCATTCGGTTTGGTCTGGTGCGCGGCCTGGCGAGGCATGGAGATAGGGTAACGCATGTGAAGGCTTCAGAGCTTCAGGTTTCAAGGTTTCAGTTTCAAGGGTTTCAGGTTCAAGGTTTCAGGTTCAAGGTTTCAGGTTCTCAGGTTGCAGGTTTCAAGTTTCAAGGTTTCGGAGTCATGGTTTACGGGTTTCGTACGTTGGGTAATTACGCTCGACTTGCCGTATCCCGGGCTGGTTTCGAAACCTTGAAACTCTGAAACTTTGAAACCGTGTTTCAGGCTTGGAGCAAGTTCCCGGCATCCCGGCGAGGATTTCGAAACCTAAAAGGTCTGAAACCTCGAAACCTTCCGTAAAGCCATTCCACTGGTGTTAGCACTTGTGAGTGTAAGTACAGCGCAAACAGTAACTTCGACGGGTTACGCGAGTGCTATAATCGCGCTTTCCCACAGCTTACGAAGGCCGGGGCCGATTGGCCTGGTGAGGAAGGTTTCTTGAGGATCTCATTGATGAAACGTGCATTCCGGCCGGCGTCGGCGCTCCTCCTGCTCTTCACGCTTGTTCTCTTGTCCTACGCCGAAAGCTCCAAATCGTTATATAAAAAGGGCTCACTTGCGGAGGCGCGGCAGAATTACGAGCAGGCTTATGACTTTTACAAGAAGGCCTACGACCAGAGCCCGCAAGATGTTTCCTATCGATCTGCATATGAACGGCTCAGGTTTCTAGCCGGAGCTTCGCACGTGCACCGGGGCCAGTTGCTGCGGGAGGCAGGGCGGCTGCAAGAAGCAATGGTGGAGTTCCAAAAGGCGAACGAAATTGACCCGTCCAGCGCCATTGCCAAGCAGGAGATCAAAGTCACTCAGCAGATGATCGATGCAGGTAATGCCCCCGCTCCCAAGGCGTCAGCCCCGGAACCGAATGCGCTCCAGAAGATGGTGCAGCAGGCGGGCGGCCCGGTGGAATTGGGTGCGATCCCAAATATCCCGATCAACCTGAAAATAACCGAAGACAGCAAGGTTATTTACGAAACTATCGGTAAGCTGGCGGGAATCAATGTTTTGTTTGATCCCGACTACACCTCGCGCCGCATTAAGGTCGAGCTGAATTCGGTCTCGCTTGAAGAAGCCCTGCAGATCGTCGCGCTGGAATCGAAGACTTTTTGGCGGCCGGTCACCCCAAACACGATTTTTATCGCCGCGGATAATCCGGCAAAGCGAAAAGAACTCGAGCAGAGCATCATCAAGACTTTCTATCTCGCCAATTTGTCGCAGCCCACCGAACTGCAAGACGTGGTGAATGCGCTCCGGCAAATTCTAGAGATCGCCCGCATTCAGCCACTTCCATCCGAAGGGGCCATTGTAGTTCGCGGCAGTCCGGACCAGATCGCGCTGGCTGAAAAGCTGGTCGATGATCTCGATCGCTCGAAGCCGGAAGTCGTGGTTGATGTCGCCGTGATGCAGATCACCAAAGATAAGAGCCGTACCCTGGGTATTAGTCCCCCCACCAGCGCGACCATACAACTGCAGCCCAACGTAAATACGAACACAAACAACAATAACAATAACGGACTAAACAATAACGGCAACAATAACGGCTCCAATGGAACCAACAACAGTGGATCCATCAACCTGAACTCTCTGGCTAACCTGAATGCGACCGATTTCCAGGTGACTATCACTCCCGCGACCATTAGCGCGCTGTTTTCTGACAACAACACCAAGTTGATCCAGAACCCGCAAATCCGCGCCCTCGATGGACAGAAGGCCTCGTTGAAGATCGGCGAACGCGTGCCAATCGCCTCGGGTTCATTTCAGCCGGGCATCGGCGGAGTTGGGATCAATCCGCTGGTTAATACACAGTTCCAATATCTCGATGTCGGCGTCAATATCGATGTGACCCCCACCATCCATGCCAATGGCGACGTAACTCTCAAGACCACCATGGATATTTCATCCGTCACCGGAAACACAAATATCGGCGGCATAACCCAGCCGATCATTGGCCAACGAAAAATCGAACACACGGTGCGCTTGCGTGAAGGTGAAGCTAACCTGATGGGCGGCATGCTGGAAGATTCGCAGACCAAGAACCTCACCGGGATTCCCGGACTGGCGCAGATTCCTCTTCTCAAATATTTGTTTGGACAAACCACCGTCGACCACTCGCAGACCGAAACCGTCTTCGTTCTAATTCCGCATCTGGTACGACGCCAGGTGCTGACCGCGATGAACCAGGAAGCCATCGACGTAGGCACAGCGAGCGCCATTGAATTGCGGCGAGTAACCCCGACAACTCCTACGGTCACAACCCCAGCTGCGCCTACCTCGGGGCCATCTTCTGGCGCGGGTTCAGTGAACATGCCCCAGTCCGCTCCGGCGAATTCGAGCGCTCCCCCTCCGCAATTGATGGAACGTCAGGCCAGCTTCGGCTTTGATCCGCCCAGCACAACTCAGCATGTCGGTTCCACATTTACCGTGAACGTGCTCTTGAACGGCGGACAAAATATATTCCAGGTGCCGATGCAGATTTCCTACGATCCTAAGCTCCTCCAGGTGGCGAACGTTTCGAATGGAAGCCTGCTTTCGCAGGATGGGCAAATCGTGACTGTCACCCATCGCGAAGACGACGGCACCCTGCAGGTAGTGGCTACGCGGCCTCCGGGTTCAACCGGGGTATCCGGCCAGGGTTCTGTAGTAACACTGACTTTGGTGGCGAAAGCTCCAGGTCAGGCATCGTTGACGATTGCGAGGGGCGGAGCTCGTGACCCTGCAATGCAAGCACTTCCAGTCAATGGAGCCAGCGCGGCGGTTACAATTCAATAGTTTGGGGTCTGCACTCGCCTGGTCTGAAGCAGGCTCTCCTCTTGATCCAGGCACTCGCGGGCAGTCCGGCGGGCGCCCGCAACTACAGCCGGGGCTGATGTCCGGCAGATTCTATGCAAATTTCCACATTCAAAGCGTTCTCTAAAGAGATGCGTAACCCCGGCAAGCAGCGCGGATTGACTCTGATCGAGATGATCATTGCCACCACTATCCTGCTTATCCTGACCGGGATGGCGGTGCCCCTGGCGCGAGTAACGATCAAGCGCCAAAAAGAAAAAGATTTAAGGGCAGCGCTCTGGCAACTTCGTGACGGGATTGACCGCTACAAAGATGCTGCCGACCGGGGTGCATTTCAGATCAAAGTTGGCTCCGAAGGCTACCCGCCCGATCTTGACACGCTGGTGAAAGGGGTCGATGTCGGCGGGAAGAAATTAAAGTTTTTGCGCCGGATCCCGACAGACCCAATGACGGGTGACACCGACTGGGGGCTGCGCTCCATGCAGGATGATCCCGATTCCGACTCCTGGGACGGCAACAACGTTTTTGACGTGCACACCAAATCGATCGGCACCGCGCTCGACGGCACCAAGTATAAGGACTGGTAATGAAACTGAACCGAACCCGACTTCATTTCCAGTCACGCAGAGAATTCCGAGGCAGTCGCGGCTTCACGCTGATTGAATTGATGATCGTGGTGGCTATGGTGTTGATCCTGGTCGCCATTGCAATCCCGAATTACACGCAATCAGTGAAGCGGGCGCGAGAATCAGTTTTGCGCCAGGACCTGTTCACCATGCGTTCTGTGATTTCCCAATACACCCTCGACAAGCAGAAGATGCCACAATCTGCCGATGACCTGGTGCAAGCCCAATACCTAAAGCAGGTCCCAATCGATCCGATCACCGGGCAGGCCAACTGGAACTGGCACACCGCCGACGAAGGCACAATCATGTCGCCCGACGAACAGGACGAAGGCGGCATCGACGATGTGTACAGCTCCTCAAACGACATCGGCACCGATGGCGTCGCCTACAGCCAGTACTGACCCCCTCTGTGGTCTTCCTCTGTGAAACTCTGTGCCCTCTGTGGTTAATGTTTTGGGTTTTGAGGTTGCCCGCATGGTTCACGATTTGCGTTTGAACCCATAGCTCCTTTCGCAATACCATCTAACTATGCCGGTCGAAACCGACGCTCCCGCCTACACTCCCATTCGTGCGCCGCGTGGCACAACGCTTTCCTGTAAAGGATGGCAACAGGAAGCCGCCATGCGAATGTTGATGAATAACCTTGATGAAGAAGTCGGCGAGCGGCCGCGCGATCTCGTGGTCTACGGCGGCTCCGGCAAGGCGGCCCGCAACTGGGATTGCTATCACGCGATCATTCGTTCGCTCAAAACTCTTGAGAATGACGAGACACTCCTCGTGCAATCCGGCAAACCGGTCGGGGTTTTCAAAACTCACGAATACTCGCCGCGCGTTTTAATCGCCAATTCAAATCTTGTGGGCCATTGGTCGAACTGGAAAAACTTCAATGAGCTCGAACGCGCCGGCCTGATGATGTACGGCCAGATGACTGCCGGCTCGTGGATTTACATCGGCTCGCAAGGCATTGTACAGGGAACGTTTGAGACTTTTTCAGCTGCCGGCGAAAAACACTTTGGCGGCGATCTCGCCGGAAAGCTCATCGTCAGCGGCGGCATGGGTGGCATGGGCGGCGCTCAACCTTTGGCCGCAACCATGACCGGCGCCGCATTCTTGGGAATTGACGTCGATCCCGAACGAATCAAGAAACGCCTTAAGACCGGCTATTGCGATTTCATGGTCACCACGCTTGACGAGGCATTGCGCATTCTGAAAAATGCCGTCCGCAAAAAAGAAAATGTTTCCGTCGGGCTGGTGGGAAATTGCGCCGACATCATTCCCGCACTCGCCGATCGCGGAGTCGTCCCCGACATTCTCACCGATCAGACGTCCGCCCATGATCCCTTGAACGGTTACATTCCTAACGGAATGTCGTTAGCTGAAGCGCTCGAGCTTCGAAAACAAGATTCCAAGGCTTACGAACAACAATCGCTCGATGCCATAGCCCGGCATGTGGAAGGCATGTTGCGCTTGCAGAAAATGGGTTCGGTCACCTTCGACTACGGCAACAACATTCGCACCTTCGCATTCCAGCAGGGGGTGAAGAATGCATACGATTTCCCCGGCTTCGTGCCCGCATATATTCGTCCGCTTTTTTGCGAAGGCCGCGGGCCGTTCCGTTGGGTAGCACTCTCGGGTGAGCCCTCCGACATTCATGTAACCGACGATCTGGTACTCGAGCTATTTCCCGACAACCACATCCTTCGCCGCTGGATTGACCTCGCACGCAAGCGCATTAAATTTCAAGGGTTGCCCGCAAGAATCTGTTGGCTCGGATACGGTGAGCGCGCGCAATTCGGATTGGCGATAAACGAGCTGGTCAAGAAGGGCAAACTGAAAGCTCCCATTGTGATGGGACGGGATCACCTCGATTGCGGCTCCGTCGCCTCCCCCTTTCGCGAGACGGAAAACATGAAAGATGGCAGTGATGCCATCGCCGACTGGCCGCTGCTGAACGCTTTACTCAACACCGCCTCGGGCGCGTCCTGGGTCTCGATCCACAACGGTGGCGGAGTCGGAATCGGCTACTCCCTTCACGCCGGGCAAGTGACGGTTGCGGATGGAACCGAAGCCATGGCCAAACGCATCGAGCGCGTTCTGACCGCAGATCCGGGCACTGGCATCATCCGGCATGCTGATGCCGGCTATGAAAATGCCAAAACTTTCGCCCGCGAAAAGCACGTCAAAATACCGATGGACTGACCTCCGCTTTTCCGTGCGGCCAACGAGGAGCGGCCATGCCTGTCATCGATTTGTAAAATCGTGCACCAATCTTGCAGCAAAAGTGAAGATTTGCAGGCCGCGCTTTCAAATAATTCCTGGAATGTTCGATTGAAACCCTTGCTGGGCTGCTGATTCAGGTATACTGGCGCACGCAGGGTATGGGATCCAATCATGCGAGTAGTCCACTCCCGCTGAACTCAAACCCCGATTTCCTATCATGTTTTAAGGAGAATATATGAAGAAAACCGCTCCCGGGTTCCTGCTCGTGATGCTGCTCAGCCTCACGGCATTCGCTCAAAATGCTCAAACAACCGGCACGAAAGATGCACTGCCGAACACTTTCCTGAGGGGTAAGCACGCGGGGTTCTCGCGTATCGCTCCCGGCGGCCCTCACGCGGCAAAGAAAAATATGCCGAATGCAGCCAGCCGTTCGCTCAACGCCGCTACCACTTCAACTTCGTGCTCGCCGCAATCCACCAAGCTTCCCTGTGTGGACTCGCTAATCAATAACAACAACTTTTTTAAGGAACAAGGTATCTATTTTGATGGCACGTCTCGCAGCATCTGGCAATACGACTTTGTCGGACTGCCTCCTGCCAGCAACACCTCTACCGTGGTGAACGCCCCGGTGATTCCCATCACGATCAACATGCTGAATGCCGACGGGACCCCCCGCTCAATTGTCACCAATAGCAAGAATTGCCCTAACTGCGTGCCCAGCGCGCTCGGAAAGACAGTTCGACTAATGTCCCGGCCCCAGACGTTCATTCAACCTATGTTGAATAGCCCGGTGTTCAAGTCATCTACCTTCAGCAGCAGCCCGGTTCCGACTCAAATCACGGACGCAGAAATGCGGGCCCAAGTCGGCGCCAGAGCCACCGAGCATCCGCAGTGGCATACGCTGCTTGCACCCAGCCTCAAAAAAGGCCAGACTATGGCTCTGATTGAAGGTACATATTTCTTTTCTCTCAACAACGACGGCAGTTGCTGCGCCTTCGTTCTGGTTGATTCGAGCGTCTTCAGCAACGAACTGTTCCCGCCAAGCACTCCGGATAACTCCACCGTAATTGGTCAAGCAGAAGTCGCTGGTTCAATGACAACCAAGGATATTTCCACGTTCCTGTTTCCAAACACGTACTTGTACAGCAATGGCAATCCCAACGACTGCTGTGTCCTGGGATTTCATACTTTTGATTTCGAGGCGGGTGACGCCAGCAATGGCAATCGCACCAGATTCTATGTGATGAACTATTCAAGTTGGATCAGCCCCGGTTTGTTCGCCGATCCGAATTGCGCAACGAAAGACCCGGAAAACTGCTTCCAGGATGTCACCGCGCATAGCCACGAAGTGGCTGAAATCTTCAACGATCCCTTCGTCGGATATGACGGAATCCACAACATCACCCCGTTCTGGCTGAATCCAGCCGGTCAATGTCAGGACATCATGGAAGTAGGTGATGTCATCGAAGACCTGCCCAATTCGACGTATCCGGTGACGATTGGCAAGACCACCTATCATCCCCAGACCGAGGCCCTCTTACCGTGGTTCGAATTCCAATCGCCCTCGAAAGCACTCCACAACGCATATAGTTATCCCAACGAAACCGTACTTACCGCTCTCTCTGCGCCGCAACCCTTAAATTGCGCCGGGAAATAACCCCGCGCTTTGCCGTAGTGTTCTTCCATCTCAGAGGCCCCGCTTAGCAATCCGCGAAGCGGGGCTTTTTTGTCGCTCATCTCCGGTCTGCCTGGCTGTAATATCCTAGATTGCGATTGAGATCTCCTCGTAATAAACCTAGAACTACCCGACCTGTTCTTCTGGTCAATATCGGCCAGTTGCTTACCCTGCGGTCGGCTTCGGGCGACTCCGGGCCACGGCGTGGCGATGAGCTTCGCGAACTGGGAATCATCGAAGACGCTGCTGTGCTCTGCGTCGCGGGAAGAGTTGTTTCAGTCGGTACTACTCAAGAAGCGTCGCATGACGGGTGGATCAAGAAGAACCGCAACCGCCTCATCGAAATCGATTGCGCCGGAAAAGTCGCCTTGCCCGGATTTGTCGATTCCCACACCCATCCTGCGTTTGTCTCGCCGCGCTTAGTCGATTTCGAAAAGCGAACCGCCGGCGCCAGTTACGAAGAGATCGCAGAAGCAGGCGGCGGAATTCGTTCGAGCGTTGAAGGGGTGCGTTCTGCAAAGAAACCTGAACTCGCCGCAAAAATTCTTGTGGCATTACAAGAAATGATGGCACACGGAACCACCACGGTCGAAGCTAAATCCGGGTACGGCCTGTCACTGGACTCAGAGTTCAAATCGTTGGAAGCCATCCAACTCGCGGCCGCGAAATGGCCCGGGACAGTAATTCCAACGCTGCTCGGCGCGCACGTAGTCCCCGTCGAATTCAAGAATCAGCCGCAGAAATACGTCGACGTGCTTTGCGAGCAGATGATTCCGCAAGCCTCCAAACGTAAATTGGCGCGCTTTGTCGATGTGTTCTGCGATCGCGGCGCATTCAGCGAACAAGACTGTCTCAGGATTTTTTCCGCAGCCAAGAACAGTGGGCTCCAAGTTCGTGCGCATGTCTCGCAACTCGCCCGGACTGTATTGGCTAATTTGCTCGCCATGCATCCCGTATCGCTTGACCATGTTGACCACGTCGATGAAACTGACGTAGAACAACTCGCCCGAAGCGGCACAGTCGCCACACTTGTTCCCGGAGCAAATTATTTCCTCGGACTCAAATATCCGCCCGCGCGTAAATTGATAGACGCTGGAGTTGCCATTGCTCTTGCGACCGACTTCAATCCTGGCTCATCTCCGATTGCAAGCATGCCATTCATTCTTTCGCTCGCCTGCACGCAGATGAAAATGTCCCCCGCTGAAACCATCTCCGCCGCCACCATCAACGCTGCTTATGCCCTGCAGCTTGAGCAGACCAAGGGATCGATCGAGCCCGGCAAAGACGCGGACATCGCAATCTTCAATGTTCACGACTACCGCGAAATTCCCTATTGGACTGCCGTGAACCGCTGTGAGCTAGTCATTGCCCGAGGCGCCGCCATCGAGTGACCCAGTGATACGTCGTTTGGAGCATCACTGATCGGGTTGTTATAATCATTCCCTTGACGCGCGCAGGAGACGCTTACCTTTATCGCTTCCGTCGTGATTTCGCTGCGCTCCCGGCACCTCAATAAAGTCAGCCGGACCAGCGGACAAGTGGCCAGGTAGCTCAGGTGGTAGAGCGCAGCCCTGAAAAGGCTGGCGTCGGCGGTTCAACTCCGTCCCTGGCCACCACACTCCAAAGCACTTAGCTCGATTCAGCATACTTAGCCTCAGTCCGCAGTTAGTCCGCAATTTGCGGAATTGCTGCTGCCCAAAATCGCCTGAAGCATCTCACCCTGCGCGAGCATTCGATCTTCTGGAATGCTGTGCGCGTGTAGTTGTAGCGTTGTCCTCACATCCGAATGCCGCAACAGCTCTTGCACCGTCTTAGGATCGGTCTTGGAGCGGACCAGGAACGATGCCAGCGAATGTCGTAGATTGTGGTATCCGAAACGGCAAGGATCGCCTTCGGGAATGGCCCGCGCTTGCACGGCTGCCGGACGAAGATAATCTTCGACCAGCATGTTCGCCGCACGGGGCTTCTTCCCGTTCAGTCGAAAACTGGGAAATACCCAGGCTACCGGTTGCGGGTATGGCGTACGACTATGCCAAGCCAGCATGAATTCGGCCAACAGTGGATGCAGAGGAACTGGCGCGCGTGACGCTTTGCTCTTAGGTGCGCCAACTCGTCCACAGGTCCAGGTTCGCTGAACTCGGATTTTGCTCCGGGGAATCGCCGCTTAGGGCGCTGGGCGGGATAAGAAAAAACGCGGAGTGGGTTGTACTCTGCTCCTTGATTGCACTTCGCTGGTTAAGGAAACCGGAGACGTTCCCCGGACCGATCCAGCCCGAACCCATGCCTATGTAATGGCTATTTGTAGAGGGAGTCGATCCGGCCGCCGCACGTTTATGACTGAGCTACGCCAGCTTCGTCCCGAGCTGCTGTCAGGAACTGCTCGAGGTCGTCGATTCCCTGCCCGGTCCGCGAGGAAACTTTCAGAATGGAAATGCCGGGGCGCACTCCGTGAATGTTGCGCGTGAGCAGTTCGAGGTCAATACCAGCCGCTTCGGCCATATCCATCTTGGTGATGATAGCGACATCCGAAGTGTTAAAAATTGTGGGATACTTCAGCGGCTTGTCTTCGCCTTCAGTGGTTGAAACCAGCACCAGGCGCAGGTCTTCGCCCAAGTCAAAGCTCGATGGGCAAACCAGATTTCCGACGTTTTCAATGAAAAGATAATCCAATTCCGCGAGCGGCCAGTCTGAGAGCGCCCGCTCGACCATGCCAGCGTCAAGGTGACAAACCGTCCCGGTGGTGATTTGTTTCACCGGCGCCCCTGAACGAGCCAGGCGAGCCGCATCATTTTCAGTAGCGAGATCTCCGACGAGAGCCGCCACACGGTTCTCACGGCGCAGGTCAGTCAGCAAACGCTCAAGCAAAGTCGTCTTGCCTGATCCCGGACTCGACACCAAACTGATCACGCGAGTTCCCGCGCTCTGGAACCGCTCGCGCAGCCGCCGCGCCTGCAGGTCGTTTTCCTTGAGGACCTTTCGCCGGACCTCAACCATCCGAGGTTCGTTCAAGCAGCCATCTCCATTGCAGTGATTTCCAGTTCTTCGCCTCGCACTAAACGGCCGCCAGCCGTGCCACATTCGGCGCAGGTCAACAACGGAAAAGATCGCGTAGGCCGTTCGGCTCCGCACGCCGGACAAAAAATCGCTACATCGACTTCTTCGATCAGCAGACGCGAATTGGCGAGTGCCGTGCCTTCGCATGCTACTCCATAGGAGAACGAAAGGGCGTCTTTATCCACCCCGCTCATCCGGCCAACACGCAAGTGGACCACTTCGACCTGCCCTGATTTCTGGCGATCAAGTTCTTCCAGCACACCATCGACAATGCTGAGAGCTATCGAAAGTTCATGCATGCGCGCTTACATCATTTTCATTTTGGTGTAGCGGTTGATATCGCCGCGGAAAGAATACAGAGCCAACAAAGTAGCCGCGAGACTGCCCCACAAAAATATTTTTACTGTCATAATTTTTTCTCCTATTACCAACTTTATGCTAGTTAGGCAGCCATCACCTGCCGGCCGTTATTAGCGATCAAACCTTCAATCACGCGAACCGCCTCTTCAACCGCCGCGTCAACCGGACCACTTAGGCCCATTTCCCCTTCGGCGCTGGGCTCAACTGTTTCCGGCTCACAACCCACCACCAATAGGCGACCGACTTCTCCGCCCAGAGCACCAACTAACTGCAGCACCGCAACTGGATTCATGCTGTGCGCGTCCAGAGCCTCCTGGCTGACATTCGATGGAACTTCGGGCTCCATGACGTAAATCGTTCCCGGATTTCCGCCCCGCGGCAGCGCATCAACCAGAATTTTCAGGTCCCAGTCGTTCATCAGGGCATAAGCCAGATCGTAACTGCGAATTCCGAAATCGGTGACGCTGACTCCCGCCGGCAATGGCCGTCCGGCAAGGCGTTTGGCGACTTCGACCCCGAACGCGTCATCGCCGAGAAAAACGTTGCCCACACACGCCACCAGGACTTTATGGTTCATGTGAGACCTCGCGGTTCAGGCTCAACGGCTCAATTTCTTGCGGAGAAAAAAAGAAGCGGTGGCCGGGCTGTCGCAACATTCCAAGATCACGGCCGGGATCGTCTTCCATCACCACCGCAAGGTGAATCTGATCTTCAAAGTCGCGCTCGATGGCTTCGATAATTGCGACTTTGCCTTTGAGTGCCATGTCCATAATGTCGGCCGATTTTTGCGGCCAGATGCGGACGCGGTCTCCCGGCTTCACCTCCACTCCAAAGGCGGTCACGCTCGGCATCGGCGTGTTTTCCAGATCAGGACTCCACTCGGGCATTTTTCCCTCTTTCAGCTAAGCTGATTTCTTTTGCGGCGGTACTTGGACGCAGCCCGCGGATGGTGCCATGCGTGCGCGTTAATTGCTCGCGGGCAGTATCTTCTGTCCGCTGCAACAAATCGCGGGCCCGCTCGTCAGAGTTGCGCATTTCAGTTTTCTCTTCGTCGGTCAGGGTCATTACCCGCAAGGTCAGCATTTCGTCCATCTCGGTCGCGTCGTAAAAATCGCCGGCGCTCTCGGGAGCGATTTGCGGGTAATCGTAAAGAACGATTGGGGAGCACAGCATCATATCGCGATCGCCATCTTCGCCCACCAAAACAGGGAAGTTACCCACGTTCCTGCATCGGCTCACTGCCTCGCGCACATCTTCAGGAGGATCAAGCAACGAAACGAATCCGGCTCCAGTGACCGAAAGGATCATATGCGCGGAAATCAATGATCGCTGTAGCGCCGCAGTGCGATCGAGACCGCTTAAAGCGGAACGAGTTTCGTTAATGACTTCGATTGTGAGTTTGATGACGCCGTCGCCCAGCGGCTCTGATAAAACGGTCATAGTTCCGCTCAGTTCCTGGTGAGTGCGATGGACGGTCTCAATCGCACGCCCGTTATCGTCCCTGGGCGTGTCGATTTTCGAGTTTGCCGGAAAAGTGAATGGAACGCTACGCCAATCGCTGAGCACCGGCATGCTGAACTCAATCGAGCGCTCGATCCCCTCTTCGCGGTCTTTGCCGATCTGCACAAGCTGCAAAAATCGCAGCTCAATTTCGAGCCTTGCATCATTTTTCAGTTCGAGTAAACACTGGGAATGCAGGACCGATCGCTCCGTCCCGCTCTGCACTTCTTCATACGCAGGCGGATACAAAATGCCGAAACTCCAACGCTGCTGGTTCTTGATCGCCGACCGCCGGTAAGGATAGAGCATATAACCTTCGTACAGCACGGCGTCTGCAACTTTCCTGGCAAGCTCACGATTCATCCATTCACCCCTGCGGTCAAGCCCAGCATGCGTTCAAAGGCCTGCTCCCAGCTGGAAATCCCATGCCGCGCGCGGTATTCATTGAGCCGCTCGAATACCTCACGGCGAACGCAAATCCAGCCGCTTCCGGGATAATGCAGCTCCATCATTTCTTTCCAAACCCTCACCGGCAGCCGATAGGTGGCGCTGCGGTCCCAGGGAATTTGCGCGATCTGTAAGCCCATCGGCCCCGGATAAAAAACGGTTCCGCTGAACATTAAGCTGACCGGCAGCTCGCCGTCTTCGAGGCCATAAATGTATTTGGTAACCGCGATATTGAAGTCAAACGTGCACGGAAGCGGAACGTCGATGACTGCTAATTCGTTAAATCCAGAGACATTCACATTTTCATTCGTCCATAAGAGCGGGTGCAGAGTCTTGCTCCAGCGCTCGGGCTCGCCGAACAATTCCTTCAGGCGCTCCTGCTCAGCAGGAACGTAGCGCCGGCGCACTGGGTCTATCTGCGCCTGAACGCGCAAGGCCACCGAATGAACCGCCCCAGGTTCTGAGTTCGTTATACGAACTTTAAGGGTAAGCTGAGGAACGGCGGCATTTGGGGGCGCCAACGCGTCTTCGACTTTGAAATTCAGGTCAGGCATTCACTGTCCTTGAGAAACGGTTTAGCTCTTCGAAAAAGCGGTCTATCTCCTGCCAGACTTCGGTCCCACCGGACAGCCCTCGCCACTGAGTGCGAATCAATCCAATAAGCCTGAAGCACTGATCAATGGGTGCGCGGTAATAGCACGGCGAATCGGAGATGCGATTGAGCAGCAAAGCTTCGACATCAGGTTCAAACTTCTTCAGAATCGGATTGCGCTCCACAATGGCATCCCAATATTCCAGGTCAAGCGAGGATTCCATTGCGCCGCCAGGGCTGGGATATTGCGCAACCACGCGGCCCGCTGCGCTGCTGTAAACAAAAAAAGCCAGGTTGATGGGAATGAGCAAGCTATCCCACGCCTGATCGTCCATTTGAAAATTTTGCAGGCGGGTTATGTCGCGTGGAATTTGGTGGTAACGCTGGCGTGAGTTACCGCTGAACAAAATGGCGCACGGATCACAGGCGCAACTTACGCGGCGTGCGTCCAGTTCGAGCAGATGCCGGTGATTCGCCAGAAGTGAGGTGGCGCATAGTTCGCACACCTCGACCTTCTCTTGCGGCTTGCTCACCAACCGCTGCAAAGCCGCCAGTGGAGTGCTCCGGGCATTCCCATTACTCGTAATCGCGCCCATGAAGTTTCGCGTTACGCCGGAGGAAGGTGCGGCATGCGTGGATCGATGGGGGCCCGTTTGTCTGCGTTAATCCCGGTAGCATCGCGAGAGGTGCGACCTTCGCCTTCGCGGCCGGGTTCTTTCCGCCCCTGGTAGGCCCATTCTTCGCCGCGCTTGGTTCCGGGAGTGTGGGCGTCAATATCAAACCGCGGATTTTTCATAATTCGTCTCCTCTTTTGTGGCCGGCTTAATCATGTTGACAGAAATAAATCGTGTTGAGTTCGAAGGCGCGCCCTCGGCGATGACTTCGGCAATCTCTGGTGCGGCTTCGCGAATCGCCTGCTCGACAAGTTGTTTCGCCGCATCGGGCGAAGATCCGCAACCATGCGCGGTGGTTTCGAGTTTGATGTGCACTGCCGTTTCGCTCACCTCGATCAATTCAAGGCTTGCGCCATTTTTTCGCAGTTGCGGTGTGACCTGCTCGATGGCGCCTTTGACGCGATCTTCCAGGGCCACAGGATGGACTCCGTAAAGTACCATCAGCCCGCACACCATGGGATCTCTGCCAAGTTTAGCCAGAGCAGTTCGTCCTGCTTCGCCTGACTCAGAGAGGATCCCCACAACGCGCGTAACCGCCGCACCTTGCAAATCCATAAACGACTGCACCAGTTCGAGCGCGGTGGCGCGCGCATCCGCATCGGTCAATGCGGTTGCGCGCTCCAAAAGCTCTTCGATCTTCGCCGCGCTTTGCTGGAATTCGCCGCTGTTCATCTGCGGGCTCATTTGCCGCCCATCATGCCAAACATGGGCGAGTGCCGGGTTTCGAGCACCTTGCCGTCGCCCAAATACATATGGACACCGCAAGGCAGGCAAGGATCGAAACTGCGCACCGCGCGCATGATGTCGATGCCCTTGAATTTATCCGGCCCGTTCTCTTCAAAGATGGGTGTATTCTGCACCGCATCTTCGTAGGGACCGGGTGTCCCGTAAATGTCCCGCGGGTTAGCGTTCCAGCAGGTCGGCGGATAAGGATGGTAATTCGCAATCTTGCCATCGCGGATCACGACGTGGTGCGATAGAACGCCTCTCACTGCTTCATGGAATCCGCAGGATATTGCGTCTTCAGGAACCTTGAACGGTTCCCATGTCTTCGAACGGCCGGCCATGAGTTCTTCCATGGCTTTCTCACAAAAGAAGAGAGCTGCAGCTGCGGCATACGCCTGGAAATAAGTTCTAGCACGATCGCGTTCAATGGCATTGCTCCACTGTGGGATATTCCATTCGAAGTGGGTCTCCGGCATGGTCGCGGTCTTGGGGAAATTGATTTCCACGCTGTGGCCGGTTGCTTTGATGTAACCGATGTCGACCAGTCCCGATAAAGCCGTTGACCAGAGACGCGCAATGGGGCCGCCCCCGGTATCGAGAGCGAGATGATCGCCGGTGCGTTTATCCAGCCAGCGTGGCGACATCACCCATGTGTAGTTGCCGTTGAAGTCGCGCTTCTGCGGACGAGGCAGCGTGGTCTGGTTCCAGGGATGCCGCTTGTCGATCTTGTTACCAAAGGGATCGGTCTTCACGAAAGTTTCTTCGTTTTGCCAATCGTCGTAGAACGAACTGCCCAGCAGGATGCGAAGTCCGAGATTGATATCCATAAGGTCGTTGGTGACCAGCTTGCCGTCCACCACAATTCCCGGTGTAACGAACATTCCCCGTCCCCACTTGGACATGGTCTCGTATTTGTAGTCACAGACCGCAGGATTATTAAATGAACCCCAGCATCCCAGGAGGATGCGACGTTGTCCGACCTTTTCGTAGCCTGGTAACGCTTCGTACCAGAAGTCGAAGAGATCGTCGTGCAGCGGCAGGCACTTCTTCATGAACTGCACGTATTTCATCAATCGAGTGAGATAGTCGGTGAACAGCTGGATGGTCGCGACCGTTCCCACTCCGCCGGGATACAGGGTTGAAGGATGCACATGCCGGCCTTCCATCAGGCAGAACATTTCGCGGGTCAATCGGCTGACGACAAGCGTTTCCTTATAAAAATCGCCGGTGAACGGATTTAGCGCCGTCATAATATCGGCGATGGTGCGATAGCCGTGGATGGCAGCATTCGGCGCTTTCTTCTTCTGCGCCTTGTCCCACAATCCAGGATTGGTTTCTTTCACCATCTGCTCGCAGAAGTCGACGCCGACCAGGTTGTCCTGAAAGATGTTGTGGTCGAACATGTACTCGGCGGCTTCGCCGAGGTTGACGATCCACTCACCAAGCGCCGGAGGCTTTACACCGAACGCCATGTTCTGTGCATAACAAGCGCAGGTGGCATGGTTGTCGCCGCAAATTCCGCAGATGCGGCTGGTAATGAAGTGCGCATCACGCGGGTCTTTGCCTTTCATGAAAACGCTGTACCCGCGAAAAATGGACGACGTGCTATGGCACTCCGCAATTTGCTTGTTCTCGAAATCAATTTTGGTGAAAATGCCCAGGCTGCCCACGATGCGGGTGATGGGGTCCCAGCTCATCTCTACCAGGTTCCGCTTTTTGCTCGGCTTTTCGGTTAACGGCTCAGCGATGATTCCCATGTCTTTCCATCCTCTCCGCTTTTAAGCAGCTCTGTTCCCGTGCTGTCCATACGCGCCGGGCTTGGGTTTGTAACCAGTGATGAGTTCGCGGCCGCGGCGACGCCACTCCGGCTCACCATTGACGGTGTTGTTGGTGATGGCCCGCAGTGCACGAATCAGCTTTCCGTAAACCGTAAGTGCAGCAGTCGAGAAGCGCGCACCCGAAGGCTCATCCATGAAAGGCATGAACATGTCGGGGAAACCTGGCATCGTACAACCGATGCAGATTCCTCCAACGTTGGGGCAGCCGCCAATACCGCGCATCCAGCCACGTTTGGTGACATTGCAGTTGACCACCGGTCCCCAGCACCCGATCTTCACCAGGCACTTCGAACTTCCGTATTCGAGCGCGAAGTCGTCCTGCTCGTAGTACGCCGCGCGATCGCAGCCTTCGTGAACGGTCTTGCCGAATAGCCACGTCGGGCGGAGTTGCTGATCAAGCGGAATCATGGGAGCCAGTCCGACCGCTTGGAACAGTAAATAAGTCACCGTTTCCATGAAGTTGTCGGGCTGGACCGGGCATCCGGGAACATTCACGATCGGCAGACCGGCTTTGGAACGCCAGTCCCAGCCAAGATAGTCAGCAAGCCCCATGCACTGTGTGGGATTTCCTGCCATGGCGTGAATGCCGCCATAAGTTGCGCAGGTACCGGCACCAACGACTGCCAGCGCTTTGGGAGCTAGACGGTCGATCCACTCGGTGGTTTTGATTGGCTGGCCGGTATCGTGGTCCGTGCCCATCGCCGCCCAATACCCCTCGGCTTTGATGTCTTCATTCGGAATCGATCCTTCGACTACCAGCACAAATGGATCGAGTTCTCCACGCTCGGCCTGATAGAAGTACTTCATGAAATCGTCGCCAACTTCGTACGCGAGTACCGGATTGTGCAGGTGTACTTTGGGCAATCCGGGAATGCTGCCAAGCACGACGTCCTCGATGCTGGGCTGTTCGGCATTCGTAACCGACACGGAATCGCCGTCGCAGCCCAGGCCGGCGGTAATCCAAAGAATGTGAACTTCGCTGACGGGAGATGGGGCAGACGCTTTCTTCTTGGGGAAAGGAACCGGTTCAACGGGCATGATCGCCTCCTAATGGTGCGGGCAGGAAAGGCGTTGGGTTTTACATCGGATTACGATAAACCCGGTGCGCAGAGTATGAGTGCTTTACTGTATCTCTTGGAATACGGACAGTCAGCGCGAGTTGCCTCAGCAAATTCGCGGTAGCTGTTCGCCGAAAAGCGTGTCAACGACACGCGTACCACCAATCTCAGTTTGCATGAGCACCATTCCCGGATGCTCGCGCACGACCTCTCCAATCACACGCGCGTCGTGGCCCAGCGGGTTTTCGCGCATGCGGGCGACGACCCCCTCCGCATCTTTCGCGGGCACGATCCCCACCAGTTTGCCTTCATTAGCCACATACATCGGATCTAATCCCAGAATTTCGCAGGCGCCGCGGACCGTGTCGTGAACCGGGATCTCCGTTTCGCGCAATACCATGCCAGTCTTCGAGCGTTGGGCGATTTCATTCAGCACAGTTGCCACGCCGCCCCGCGTAGGATCGCGCATGACGTGGATATCCAGGCTTGCCTCAAGCATGTCATTCACCAACTCATGAAGCGCAGCGCAGTCACTCTCAATAACACCTTCGAACTCCAGGTTCTCTCGCTGTGACAAAATCGCCATTCCATGGTCGCCGATGTAGCCACTCAGGATGATCTTGTCGCCGGGAGCGGCGCGGTCGGCCGATATATTCACTGGCTTTTCGATCAAGCCGATGCCAGTCGTCGAAATAAAAATCTTGTCGCCTTTGCCGCGATTCACCACTTTGGTGTCACCAGCGACGAGTTGCACTCCGGCATCTCTGGCGCATTCGCTCATGGATTGCACGATCCGGCGCAGTTCCTCCGTCAAAAGGCCTTCTTCAAGAATGAACGCCGCCGCGAGATATAAAGGCCGCGCCCCGCTCATGGCCAGATCGTTTACCGTGCCGTTGATTGCCAGGCGTCCAATGTCGCCGCCGGGAAAAAACAGCGGCGTGACCACAAAAGCATCCGTAGTAAACGCCAGGCGCGAACCATTGATTTGCAGCACCGCCTGATCGTCGAGCTTATCGAGCGTGGGATTCTTGAATGCGGGCAGGAACACGCTTTCGATGAGTTGCGCGCTGAGTTTCCCGCCGCTGCCATGGCCGAGCACGATGTGCTCCTGCTGGGTAAGCGGCAGAGGACACGATGAGCCCAAGGAAGCCGGCGCCGAATTCTCCGCAAAGACTTCAGGTCGGTTTTTCACAGCAGCATCGCCCATCAAATGATGTCCTCCTCGCCGAGAGCAACGTGCGTCAAGTCCCACAGAATATGCAGCAACGCCACATGCGACTCCTGAATGCGATGAATGCTGAAGCTGGGGACGGTGAAGCAATAATCGCTGACTTCCGGCATGCGGCCGCCGTCTTTACCCGAGAATGCGATGGTCAACATTCCCTTTTGCCGGGCTGATTCCATGGCGTAAATAAGATTGGGCGATTTGCCGCTGGTGGAGATGGCAAGCGCCATATCGTCCTTCTCACCCCAGAGTTCGATCTGATCGATGAAGACACGTGCGAAATCTTTGTCATTGGAAATCGCTGTCACCACCGAGATCTGGCTGACCAGATCAAGCGCAGGCAGAGCTCGCCGTTTCTCGATAATCGGGTGAATGAACTCGACCGCCACGTGTTGGGCATCGCAAGCGCTGCCACCGTTTCCCATTACCCATAGTCGGTGACCCTTGGCAAATCGATCCGCCATCTTTACGCTGAGTTCCCCAATCTGATCGGCGTAGCGTTCGAAAAATTTGTTCTTGATCTCCACCGACTCCTGGCATTTGCGCATGACCTTTTCATGCCATTGCTGCGGCGAAATCGATAATTCGACCGGGGAAAAGGTGGTCACGCGGCACCGCCAATCTGCGCCGATGCGGGCGCTTCCGCTCTCTGCTTATCTAAATGGCGTCCGTAGGCATAATATGCGGCGCAGGCTCCTTCGGCCGAAACCATGGTTGCGCCGAGCGGAGTAAGCGGCGTGCAGGCAGTTCCGAAGGCAGGACAATCGTGCGGCTTCTTGATGCCTTTCAAAATTTGCCCGCTGATGCAAACCGCGGGCTCTTTGGTGTCGATTTCTTTTACGTGGAAAAGCTTTTCGGCGTCGTGCTCGCGGTATTCCCAGCGAAGTTTGTATCCGCTCTTTGGAATCCAGCCAACTCCGCGCCACTTCCGGTCGGCCACTTCAAAGACGCTGTTGACCAGCTTGCGCGCCGGAACATTGCCTTCGCGGTCGAGAATTCGCGAATACTGGTTTTCAACCGTAGCCGTTCCCGCTTCCAGTTGCCGCACCGTCATCAGGATCCCCTGCAGCAAGTCGAGCGGCTCAAATCCGGTGATCACAATCGGCACCCTATATCGCTCGCTGATCGGCTCGTACTCACGATATCCCATGATCGTGCACACGTGGCCAGGACCAAGAAATCCCTGGACCCGGTTTTGCGGCGACTGCAGAATGTAAGTCATCGACGGGGGCACCAGGGAATGCGAAACCAGAATTGAAACGTTATGCGCGCCCTCTTGTTTCGCTCGAAACGCGAGCATGGCATTGGCCGGCGCGGTGGTTTCAAAACCAATGGCGAAAAAAACGACGTGTTTGTCCGGGTTGACACGCGCAATCTTCAGACAATCGAGCGGCGAATAAACCACGCGAATGTCCGCGCCCTGCGACTTCAACGTGAACAGGTCACCGTTCGATCCCGGCACGCGCAACATATCGCCGAAGGAACAGAAGATCACGTTGGGCTGGGCGGCGATGGCGTGCGCTTTATCGATATTTTCGAGCGGCGTCACGCAGACCGGACACCCAGGCCCGTGCACCAACTCAATGCCTTCCGGCAACAGCCGGTCGATGCCGTGCTTCACGATCGAATGCGTCTGCCCCCCGCAAACTTCCATGATCACCCAGGGCCGGGTTTGAATGCGGCGAATCTCATTCACAATGGATTGCGCCAACCGCGGATTGCGATATTCGTCTAAGTACCTCATTGCGGCTTCCTTGCGGATACTTCGTCCACCACCGGCGCGTCGAGTTCGGTGAGTTGGTCCATTTCTTCAAGAAGTTGATACGTGCGCTCCGCCTCCTCCGCATTTACAGTGCTGATTGCGAAACCAACGTGCACCAGCACGTAGTCCCCGACTTTGGCCTGCGGGGTGTAATCGAGAGAAGCTTCGCGCACAATTCCGCCGAATTGAACTTTCGCAATGCGCATGCCGCCGCGATCAAACTCTTCAAGGACTTTACCGGGAATGGCTAAGCACATGAGTAAGCTCCTGATTTCAGAATCTCATTTGCGATTACGGCTTGACCGAGGGCGATACCGCCGTCATTCGGCGGCACCGCAGTGTGGCTGAACACTTCGAAACCCAGCTTTCGTAGAAGTGCGACAGTGTGGCTGAGTAAATACATGTTCTGGAATGTGCCGCCGGTCAGGCAAACACGGTTCAATTTCTCAGATGCACGAATGCGCTCGCACATCTCTGCAATTATTGCCGCAATGGTGTTGTGAAAGCGCGCAGCGATCACACCGGCTGGTTGCCTGCTCTGAACATCCCGCACGATCTCGCGGATCGCGGGCCGCACATCGATCTGCGCAGGAACATTCGAATCGATTTCGAAAGCATAGGCACCCTCGACGCCGCTTTGCGCAGCCATTTCGAGTTCGATTGCGGCCTGGCCTTCAAAGGTCACTTCCTGGCGAAGTCCGATGATTGAAGCCACCGCGTCAAACAGTCGTCCACAGGAGGAAGTGCGGACCGTGTTGATG
This sequence comes from Terriglobales bacterium, assembly GCA_050746025.1. GTDB lineage: Bacteria > Acidobacteriota > Terriglobia > Terriglobales > Acidobacteriaceae > Gp1-AA145. The sequence goes on from JBOGLH010000017.1 coordinate 28,579, forward strand.
TCGCGCTCGATCATGCGCGAGATCAAGTCAAGATCACGCGCAGATGTTTTCTGAAACAGTGAAATGTCTGTAGGAAGTTGAGTTCCGAAACTTTCGCGCAACCAACTCAGCGCTGGACGCCAAGTCTGCCGCACCGCGGCATCTCCGCCGGGAAGAGGAATATAACGAAAATGGGCGCGACGCTCGAAGTTGCGGAAATCCGCCACAAGAACTTCCCCGCCCCATATCTGGCTATCAGTGCCATAGCCAGTACCATCGAACGCGATGCCAATCACTCTACCACGAATCCTGTTCTCAACCATACAGCTGGCCACGTGCGCGTGATGATGTTGCACGCCAATCTTCGGCAACGAGAGTTCCGCCGCGAATCGCGAGCTCATATATAGAGGATGAAGATCATGCGCCACTGCCTGCGGCTCCACGCGAAAAAGCTTCTTCAGATTGGCCAGGGTTTCTTTGAAAAATTCCAAAGTCTCGTAATTCTCCAGATCGCCGATGTGTTGGCTGAGGATCGCGTAATGACCCTTGGTAAGACAAAAAGTATTTTTCAACTCCGCGCCGCAGGCGAGTAGCTCAGTGCATTCTGAACCCAGATCGATCGCATGCGGAGCATAGGCGCGTGATCGTCGAAGCACACGCGGTCGATCTTCAAACGTGCGGGTAACAGCATCATCCACGCGCATGTAGATTCCGCGATTGTGAAACAGAAACCAGTCGGCAACTTTGTTAAGGCGCCTCCAGGCTTCTTCGTTTGAAGTCACGATGGGTTCGTCGCTGATATTTCCGCTGGTCATCACCAGCGCGGCGAACTCTGACGCATCACTTGTCCGGTTGGCGAAGAGCAAAAAATGCAGCGGCGTATATGCCAGCATTACGCCCAGAGTCTTGTTTCCCGGAGCCAGATCAGACGCAAGCTTTGAGCCCGGACGGCGTTTCAGAATTACGATCGGCCTCTGCGCGCTTAACAGAAGCTCGCGATCCGCGTCCGAAACCAGGCAGAGTTTCTCCACCTCCGAAATGTCCCGCGACATCAACGCGAATGGTTTGTCGCTGCGCTTCTTTCGCTGGCGCAATTCAAGGACCGCAGCTTCATTCGCAACATCACACGCGAGCTGGAAACCACCCAGACCTTTTACCGCGATAATTGCGCCTTCGTGCAGCAGGCGTCGCACCTCGCGAAATACTTCGCTCAAGTTCTGCCCAGATGAATATGCGGCTTCCGCGGGAAAAGACGTTCCACTCTTCGTCAGCACCACCGTTGGACCACAAACCGGGCACGCATTTGGTTGCGCATGGAAACGGCGATTCGCAGGATCGTGATACTCGGCTTCACAATCGGCACACATGTGAAAACCAGACATCGTGGTCATCGGCCGATCGTACGGAATGTCTTGAATGATGGTGTAGCGTGGGCCGCAATTGGTGCAGTTGGTAAATGGGTAGCCGAAGCGGCAATTTTCGGAATTATCAATATCGCGGAGACAGTCGTCGCAGGTGGCAACATCCGGGGAAATCAATGCGAATTCGCCGTCAACCGGCAGGCTGGCTTTGATCTCGAAC
>JBOGLH010000018.1:0-41450 GCA_050746025.1 Terriglobales bacterium
GCTGGAATGATGGGATCCAAATACTTGAGCGTCTGAGTGGATGGAATGATGAAGCGCCCGGTGTTGTTGTTGAACGTAGGATCGAAGTTCAGCATAATGTCGTGCTTGTCCACCCATGGTGTCACGAGTTCATATCGCAGGCCGAGATTCAATGTCAGCCGGGAATTGAACTTCCAATCATCCTGGAAGAAAAATCCTTGCTCCCAGTCGTGGGTATCCATGATCGGCCGAGCACTGGGAATAAAAGTAACTCGCGAAGCAGGTTCTCCCAGCAAGAAGTTTGCGAATGGATCTATGCCGCTGCCTCTATAAACAATCGAACCCCGCGGATTGCCCCGCCCTGCCACGAACCCGTCCTGGCCCACATTCCGAACGAAGTCCGCTCCCATTTTGAAGTTGTGCTTGTTGACCACCCAAGTGAGCGTATCCCCGAATGTCGCAAGATACTGGCTGGTCTGGCGATCGGTGTTGCGATCTGCATTGCGGCCAAAAGTCACGAAATTGGATCCAAAATTAATGAACGGATATCCGTGGGTCGAAAGCTGGGCTTGACCAACTACAGCGGCGTAGGCGTCAATTGCGTTCTGATCGAATCCTATGCTCGAAAGGAAACCCTGCAGGGTGGTAGGGCTTTCCGTGAAGCTGTTCTCGCGATTGAACCCGCCGCGTGCTTCATTGATCATAGTGTTGCTGAACATGTGTACCCACGAACCTGAAAGGGTATTGTCGCGAATGTCTCTCTGTTGGAGTCCAAGTCCGGTCATTGGCTGGAACACCGGCGCCGTGTTAAGGGCAAAAGCTTGGGCGTTGTAAACCCCGTAGATGTGGTCCTTGTCTGAAAGGTCGTGATCGATTCGCAGGTCGCCCAGGTCTTTCGTGGAGCCGCCGGGAACGAGGGTTTGGAACAGATCGGCGATGCGGCCGTTGCCGGTATTAATTGGAACGGCGGTACTGATTTTGGGGAAGAAGGTCTGAATCAACTGCTGCACGTTGGGATTCAGAAAGCGGGAGGGAATTGTAATGAAACGGTTCGTACAAGGACTAGTTGATGTGTCACAAAATGTGTCGCTCGCAACTTCCTGCGACGTCATCTGGCTGAAGATGTCCGCTGGTACCACGGGCTGCGATGAAGGATCTAGTTGCGAAAAATCACCCGTCCACAGCGATGGATGCGGCAGCTTGGTGCTCGAAAAGCTGACTGGCGCGCGGTTGTAATCCCGCTCGTAGGCCATAAAGAACCATGTCCTCTTCAGTTTGGGAATCGGGCCGCCAAACGATGCGCCAAGGTCATTCTCGTTGAAGTAAGGCGTGGGAAATTTGCTCTGGAAAGGCGTGGGAAGGAAATCCTGCTTCGCGATGATGTCCTGCGTCTGCCAGGCTGCCAGGGCGGAGTTTTTGTTGTTATAAAAAATGGATCCGTGATACTGATTTTCGCCGCGCTTGGTGGTGATGCGGATATTCGCAATTCCGGCATATTCCGCGCTGAAATCATTCGACATCACGTTCACTTCGCTGACCGCTTCCAGCGAAGGCTCGCTGGTCGTCGGCGAACCGAAAATCGTGTTAGTAGCTCGCTGGCCGTCAATTGTAAAGTTCGCGCCGTAACTCTGAAATCCAAGGAACTTGAACTCTCCTGAATCGACACCTTGCGTGATATTGGGATTCAAATAGAGGAACTGGTAAACGTCGCGGCTGTCGCGAGGAAGGTCAATGACGGCGCTGCTGGTAATGGTATTGCTAATAGTCTGATCCGCGCTGTCGATGATCGGGGCTTCGGCCGTCACCACCACGTTTTCGGTCGTGCTGGCCACCTTAAGTACCCCGTTCGCCGTTGCCACGTCGCTGCCGTTCAGCACCACGCCGGTAATGTCCTCGGTACTCATGCCGCTATTCGTGATCGTCACCTTGTATGTGCCGGAGGGCAGTCCGAACATCTGGTATGAGCCTTGCGAGTTCGTGGCGGTATGACGCGTCGCTCCGGTGCGGACGTCAAGGATGGTGACGCTCGCATTGGGCACCACCGCTCCGCTTGAATCGGTGACAGTTCCTCGGATGGTCCCAAGATCCGTACCCTGGCCGTGGACGAAAACACTGCTGCAGACGACCAAGGCGGCTAGCGCCACAAGCGTGACAAACAGGTAACGCAGCTTCATAGAGACTCCGTCGCGTAAGCAGAATTTGGCAACTCGGGACTTGTATCACGAAAAAGAAACGACTCGCAAGCAAAAAAGCAAGCAAAAGCAAAAGAATAGGAAAGGATACGTAAGGTGAATTACCAAGATGGAAAGCGCTTTGGATTGACCGGGGAGCGAACACCTATATACACTCCGGGTGTTCATGCCACCTTCCAAGCACACGTGGCTCCTGGCCGAGGGACGACGGCGCAAGATTCTGGAACTGGTGGAACGAAGCGGACAGGTGACCGTCCACGACGTGGTCAAAAAGTTTGCGGTTTCCGCTGTGACCGCGCGAAGCGATCTCGATGCCCTTTCCTCACACGGGGTGGTCCTTCGTTCCCACGGGGGCGCGGTGCGTTATGAACCCACGCAGGACTACCCACTAAAAGTAAAAGCTACGATTCACCGATCTGAGAAGTCGCGCATCGGGCAGGCCGCTGCGCAACTGGTGAAGCCGGGCGAGACGATCATTCTTGATTCGGGGACGACCACCGCGGAAGTCGCCAAAGCTTTGATCAGGCAGAAACTGAAGTCCTTGACCGTGGTTACCAATGCACTCAACATTGCCAACGAATTGGCCGACGCCCAGGAAATTTCCGTGATCATGATCGGTGGTCTTCTGCGAACGATTTCTTATTCTTTTGTCGGTCCGCAGGCGGAAGCCATGCTCCGCGATCTTCATGCCAATCGATTATTTTTGGCAGTGGATGGCTTTGACCTCAACAACGGACCTTTTACAGCCGATGTGCTCGAGGCCCAACTCAACGCTCAGATGATGGGAGTTTCAAGAGAAGTTACGGTAGTAGCAGATTCGACCAAACTTGGACGTCGCAGTCTTTTCCGCATCGGACCAATTGAGAATGTGCACCGATTGATTACCGATACGCACGCGCCTGAGGAATTTACCGATGCGCTGCGCAAACAAGGCATTGATGTCGTTCTGGTCTGAATGTTGATGAGCTCAGCGCCAAACTCTTGATCTCCCCAATATTTCTGCCTGGCTTGTATCTGGTTGCTCGAGTAAATATTCTCAGTGATGGGATTTCATGAACATTACAGTCTTCAAAGACAAAGCTTTTCTGGCCGCCGCCGCTGCTGCCCAGGCTGCAGCCATTATCCGTAAAGCCATCTCAGAAAAAGGCGCTGCACGAATTATTGCCGCCACCGGAGCTTCGCAGTTTGAATTTCTGGACGCTCTCACCGCAATGCCTGACATCGACTGGAAGCGGGTTGAGATGTTTCATTTGGATGAGTACATTGGGCTTCCGCTGTCACATCCCGCCAGCTTTCGCGGTTACCTGCTAAAACGCCTTATCAACAAAGTTGGAATAGCCCGTTACCACTTGCTCGATGGCGAGCGCGATCCCGCTTCGGTTGCACGCGAGGTCGGTACGAAACTCGCGAGCGCTCCAATTGACGTAGCGTTCGTCGGCATCGGAGAAAATGGACACCTGGCTTTTAACGATCCTCCGGCGGATTTCGAAACGGAAGATCCTTATATCGTGGTGAATTTAGATGAGGCTTGCCGGCGTCAGCAAATGGGCGAAGGCTGGTTCGCGACGCTTGCCGATGTTCCTCCGACGGCGCTCTCGATGAGCGTGCGACAGATTTTAAAGTCGAAAGAAATTATTTGTATCGTGCCCGACGCCAGAAAGGCCCGAGCGGTGGCTGCTTGTTTTGAGGGAGAGATCAGCCCCAACACGCCCGCGTCAATTTTGCGCACCCACCCAAAATGCACCGTGTATCTCGACCATGACTCCGCCGCACTGCTTACTTCAGCAAGACCTCGTTAGATAAGGGCTTCATCACTTCGTCCGTTAAGCGAAGAGGGCAGGGCCTATTTTGCCGTTGACAATTCTGGAGCTTTGCCGGAGAGTGGTGAAGCAAAAGATATCGAAAGTAAAAGAAAGTAATGCGAAACATAGCTCATCACCTCCTTTTATTTCTATTTTTCATAGGTGCTGCTTTCGCCGCGCGGCCGGGCGATTTCACCGTAGTCGGCCCCGGAGGCGGCGGTGCGATGTTTAACCCGACCGTCAGCCCACACGATCCGAACACGGTCCTCATCTCCTGCGACATGACCGGGTCGTATATCACGCATGACGGCGGACAGGCGTGGCGAATGTTTAACTTGCGTGGGGTGGTCCGGTTCTTTGTTTTCGATCCGCTTGATCCGAAGGTGATGTATGCCGAGGCCACCGGTTTGTGGCGCAGCACGGACGCAGGTGAAACCTGGAATCTGATTTACCCACAACCTGCTGCAATTAAATCGATCGTGATGAGGTCTGATCATTCTGATGAAATCCTGGTTGCCGATCCGGATCCGCTCGGCGACATCGCAGCGCTGGCCATAGACCCTGGCAATTCCAAAACTCTTTACGCTGCCGCAGGTGATAAGAGCCACGCGTCGCTGTTTGTTTCTCGCGATGGGGGCGAGAACTGGACCAAGCAGGAGGACTTGCCGGAAACGCCGCGACGTATATGGATCAATCCGAATTTGTCAGCTGAGTCGCGCGCCCTGTATATCAGCGGACCGAAGTTTTTAGTCCTGAAGGATAGCGCCGGTATTCACAAATTCCCGGCGCCTGAGTCAGTCACATTCACCGATGTTTCATTGGGGTTCACACCCGCTCCCATCGTCTATGCAGTCTCAGAAAAAGGTGTTTTTACATCGAAAGACGGCGGTAAAAACTGGCAGCAGTCCTCACTTCCCGGAGCCGGGGCTAAGGTCCGTGCAGTTGCAACCAGCCTCAAGCATGGCAATATCGCATACGTTTCTTACAGCGATTTGTCGCTCGATGGGAAGAAATGGATGGGTGTAGCGAAGACCGAGAATGCTGGCGAATCATGGCAACTGGTCTGGAAAGAGTCCGGTCCGCCGGCACCGAACGTTCACGACGCGTGGATCACTGCGCGCTTTGGATCTGATTGGGGCGAGAATCCTTTGGAACTCGCAGTCGCCGATCAGGACCCGAGCCTTGCCTACGCCACGGATCTCGGGCGAACCATGAAGACCAGCGATGGTGGAGCAAGCTGGTGGGCCATGTATTCCCGCAAAGTGCCTGACGGAGAGTGGACGAGCACCGGTCTCGACGTCACCAACGTATACGGCATTCACTTCGATCCTTTCGACTCTAAGCGGCAATTCCTCACCTACACAGATATCGGTCTATTCCGCAGCGAAGATGGTGGCGCCGGTTGGCAGAGTTCCACCGCGGGGGTGCCACGCGAATGGTTGAATACCACTTACTGGGTTGTATTTGATCCCAAGGTGCGCGGTCGGATGTGGAGCGTGAACAGCTACACCCACGACTTGCCTCGGCCCAAGATGTGGCGGCACACTGATCCCGCAAAATTCAAAGGCGGCGTGTGCGTGAGCGACGACGGCGGAAAGGCTTGGCGAAAATCGAATGCCGGCATGGAAGAGACCGCCGCGACCCACATTCTTCTAGATCCGAACAGTCCGACAGATGCGCGGGTCTTGTACGTCGCCGGTTTCGGTCGCGGAGTTTACAAGAGCAGCGATGGCGGCAAATCCTGGACGCTGAAAAATCAGGGAATCACGCAGAAGCAGCCGTTTGCGTGGCGCTTGTCGCAAGCTTCCGACGGCACTTTGTACGTGGTAATCGCGCGGCGTTCCGAGGATGGAAGTATCGGGACTCCCTATGACGGCGCCCTTTATCGCTCTAAAGACGGGGCGGAGCACTGGGAGGTAGTGTCGCTTCCCAGCGGTGTGAATGGCCCGAATGCGCTCAGTCCCGACCCCAAAGCGCCGCAGCGTTTGTATCTGGCCGCTTGGGCGCGCGCCGCGGGGACGCACGGCGATGGTGGCGGCATTTATTTGTCTGAGAACGGGGGCCAGAGCTGGCGGCAGATTTTTGATGGCGACCGGCATGTGTACGATGTGACCTTCGATCCTAACGACCCGAATGTTGTTTACGCGTCAGGCTTTGAATCTTCCGCATGGCGGTCGAGCGATCGCGGCGAGCATTGGTCGCGGATTCCGGGATTTAATTTCAAATGGGGATATAGGGTGATTCCGGATCCGGCGGACCGAAACAAGATTTACATATCAACATTTGGCGGCAGTCTGTGGCACGGTTCATTACTCGGTCATGACGAGCCGGAAGATATCGCCACTCCCAGGTTGCGGCCGGGAAGAACCGAGCCTTGATGCAAGTGCGTCGGCCGCACCGGATTTTGTTGTTTTGCACAGGTTGAAAAGGGCCAATTGACTTTCAGTACCCCAAATGCGTTGGCAGACTGGGTGCACGAAGTTTGCGAACGTCAGCCGGAAGCTGCCAAATTACTCCGGGCGCCGCAGGAAGAACAACACCGTCGGGGGTATTTCCATACATTACGTGAAATTCTGCAACAACCTGCCACTTGGATCCGCACCTCCCAGCAAATGTCACAGCGCGCGACCGAACTGCGGGAGTTTCTAGAGGGCGCAAGGCTCGTGGTTCTGACTGGCTCAGGCAGTTCAGAATACGCGGGCGACTGTGTCCGTCTTCCATTGCAAAAGCAGCTTGGGGTCAATGCGGTAGCGATTGGAGGAGGCGCTTTCCTGATTTTGCCGGCAAATCCACTGCCACCCGAACGGCCGGGGTTGGTAATTTCGCTCGCGCGATCTGGTGACAGCCCGGAAAGCGTAGGCGCGTTAACTCTGCTGCTGGAGAGCGATCCCGAACTTCGTCACCTGGTCATCACATGCAACGCAGGTGGGAAATTGGCGACGAGTTTTCGCGGCAATTCGCGGGTGCACGTTGTCGCCCTCGATGATGAAACCAACGACCGCAGTCTGGTGATGACCAGCAGCTTCACCAATCTTGTTATCGCCGTGCAGTCCCTAGGCTTCGTTAACACGCCCAACCTTTATCAAGCGCAGTGCCGCCAATTGAGTGCGATCGCTTTCCATTTGATAGAGACGCATTTCGGAACGCTCGCGATGACCGCAAGATCCAACTTCAAACGAGTAGTTTTTCTAGGAACTGGCGCAAGATTTGGCGCTGCCCGCGAAGCAGCGTTGAAAATGCTCGAAATGACCGCCGGGAAAGTCTGGGCGATGCCTGAAACATATTTGGGATTGCGGCATGGGCCAATGAGCTTCGTCCACGAGGATACGTTGGTAGTTTGTTTTTTGTCTTCGCATTCTACTGCCAGGGCATATGAATGTGATCTGATCCGAGAGCTCGATCAGAAGGGTCTTGGCATGGTGAAGGTTGTAATCGGAGACAGCGTTCCTGCTGATTTGCTTCGCAAGCAAGACGTCTTGATTGAATGCCCTGGCCTGGCCAAAGTAGGCGACGATGCTTCTCCTGTAATCGACGTAGTGATTGGCCAGCTGCTGGCATTTTTTCGTTGCCTGGAAGAAGGTCTGCGTCCCGATTCGCCGTCCGAGAGCGGCGTAATCAATCGTGTGGTGCAAAGCTTTACGTTGCATTTCCCTTCAGATGGAAAACATAACTCTTCAGGAGATGGCAAATGAGTAGCAGGCGACAGTGGCTTCGTGGATTGGGTCTCGCAATAGGCGCTTCAGTTCAAGGCGGCGCGGTAAAGGCTTTTGCACGCGCGAAAGGCGCGGCTGCTGAGGAATCGTCTGCGCAGCAAACGTCCGCTCCCCGCGAGCGCCTGGCTTTGGCTGATTATGAACCGAAGAGCATGCTTCAGGTGCATGAGACACGTGTCGAGCGAGCTCGCTTTCCCGCAATCGATATACATACCCACATCACGGTGTCGGCCAAGTCGGAGAATGGCGTCGAACTTTCGCCTGACCGAAAATATCTCGGCACCCCAGACGAACTGCTGGCGGTAATGGACCGAAAGAACCTCCGTACCATGGTGAACCTTACGGGCGGCTATGACGCCGGTCTGGTGGAGACAATTGGAAGGTATGACAAATCGCATCCCGGCCGATTCATTACTCTTACTGAGCCGTGTTACTCAAAATTTCTAGAGCCCGATTACCTTCGCATTCAGGCCGACGAGATTGAGCGTGCTCACCAGGCTGGCGCCAGGGGCCTGAAGATATTGAAGACGCTCGGGCTTTATCTGAGAGAGAACATCACTTCAGGTAAGTTGGTGAAAATTGATGATCCGCGCTTTGATCCGATGTGGGACGCGTGTGGGCAATTGAATATGCCGGTCGCAATTCACATCTCTGATCCGGTTGCGTTTTTCACTCCTACCGACCGCTTTAACGAACGTTATGAAGAGCTGAACAACCATCCCGATTGGTCGTTTTATGATCACGATTTTCCCAGTAACGCGGAGTTACTGGAAGCGCGGAATCGTATGTTCGCCCGCCATCCGAAAACGCAGTTTATCGCGCTGCACGTGGGGAACTTCTCTGAGAACCTCGCGAACGTATCAGAAAACCTCGACCGCTTTCCTAACATGTCTGTGGATATCGCCGCCCGCATCGGGGAACTTGGCCGGCAGCCTCGAACTGCGCGTCGATTTTTCGACAAATACCAGGACCGCATTCTCTTCGGAACCGACGCGACGCCCCATGGGGACGAGTTTCCACAACAGGTGTTCAACGACAAGCTTTACGAAATCTATTTCAGATTTCTGGAAACCGGCGATGAATATTTCGACTATGCACCCGCAAAAGTGCCGCCCCAAGGCAGGTGGCAGATTTATGGCATCGAACTGCCGGAGTCGATCCTTCACAAGATTTACAACCAGAATGCAGCGCGCTTGCTGCAAATCAAAGCATAAAGCGCCGATAACCAGAAATGAATGCGGTCTGCGGAAAATGTAAGCCGCGACCGCCATGGCAACTCATGTACACAAATTTCCTTCGCGTCGGGGCAGCACCGCTTCGTGTTGTCCTCCCATCCTCGAAAGCAAAGATCAACCTTAACGGCTGCTTCGGCAGCATTCTGAAAAGGAGAGGTCATGCTACGAAACCTGAATCGCTCTCTCGTCGTCGCGATTGCCACCATTCTTCTGTCCGGCGGAATCGCATTTTCTCAAGCGGGAACGTGCAGCGGAATGACGGTTGGCCAGCTCACCAGCCTGAACGGCTTTGTCCCGTTTCCATCTAACAACCTGTGGAACACCGATATTTCCACGGCGCCGGTTGATTCCAATTCGGCGAACTACATCAACTTCATCGGCTCGACAGTAACTCTCCATCCCGATTTCGGGCCAGGCACCTTTCATAACCAGACCCTCGGCATTCCGTATCAAGTTGTGGCGGGGACGCAGGCCAAGGTGAATGTAACGCTCAATGCGTTTGCAGACGAAAGCGATCCTGGCCCTAAACCGATCCCTTCGAATGCGCTTATCGAGGGTTATCCCAAGCCCGGCAATGGTGATCGCCATGTGCTCGTGCTCGAAAAAGATGGCTGCTGGCTTTACGAGCTGTACAACGCGTCTCTTACGAAAGGAGTGTGGAGCGCCGACCAGGCCTCGGTTTGGGACATGACCATCAATGAACAACGGCCATATACCTGGACTTCAGCGGATGCCGCTGGGCTACCGGTGTTTGTCGGTTTGGCCCGATACGATGAAGTTGCTGCCGGCGCAATCAATCATGCTTTGCGCTTTACTGTTCCTACAAGCCAGAAAGCCTTCGTTCTTCCCGCCACCCATTGGGCTTCAACTACCACCGATCCGAATGCGCCGCCGATGGGTCTCCGGCTTCGGCTCAAGGCGAGCTTCGACATCTCTAGTTATCCGGCCGACGATCAGGTGATTTTGACTGCGATGAAAAAATACGGCCTGATCTTAGCCGATAACGGCAGCGCTATGTTCATCAGCGGCGCGCCCGACAACCGCTGGAACAGCACTGATCTGAATCTGCTGAAGCAAATCACAACCTCCAATTTCGAAGTAGTTCAGACCGGCACGATCTTCACTCCGGCGAACGTACCCACTGGCGCGTCTCCAACCATCAGCAGCTTTTCGGCAAATCCAACTACGGTGATGGCAGGACAGCCGGTCACTTTAAGTTGGAGCGTCTCGAACAGCACGTACAACATCATTGATCCGCAGGCTGGCCCAGTGCGTGGAACCAGCATTGTGGTCATGCCGTCGGCCACAACTACATACACTCTGTACACGACTAACCAGTTTGGCCGGACGACCGCCACAGCAACCGTAACCGTACAGTAGTCTGGATGGTCGCTCACGTATTTAAAAAGATGCATTTAGCGGCAGGGACAATTAGGTTTCGTCCCTGCTGCATTTGGATTTTGAGAGGACAACCTGATTGGCTAAATTCTATGTAACGATCAACGGAGCATTATTGCTCAGTCTGTTGTCAGTACCCGCGTTGGCGGCCGATGCTCCTCCGCCCGAAGCATTCCGTGTGTTTCCCGCCGCCTCGGAAGTGAAACCCACGATTACGCCGTATCTGAGATATCAGACCGAAATGGCTTGGCAGGAAGATGATGTACGTCGCGCAACCTGGGAAGGGATCGGCACGGAACAAGAATTACTGAAATTCCAGCGCGAATTGCGCAAGCGCTTGCTCGACATGATTGGCGGCCTTCCGGTTCAAAAGACGCCATTGAATGCTCACACCACCGGGCGAATCCAGATGCAAGGATTCCACATCGAGAAATTGATCTTTGAAAGTCTTCCCGGAATATACGTTTCAGCGCTGGTGTATGCGCCCGATGATGCTGGAAAGCATCCGGCGGTACTGGTGCCGAGCGGCCACTCGACAAACGGAAAAGTATATTACCAGGCGCTCTGCCAACGGTTGGTGCAGCGCGGGTACATAGTCATTTCCTGGGACGCGTTTGGCCAGGGGGAACGCAGCCAGTTCTGGGATGAAAAGAATCACAAAAGCCGCTACAACCTGATTTGCGCCGAGCACGCGATCCTGGGAAATCTTGCATATCTCGCGGGAACGAACCTTGCTCGCTGGGAAATCTGGGACGGCATTCGCGCGGTCGATTATCTACTGACGCGCGACGATGTCGATCCTGACCGCATCAACATCATCGGAACCAGCGGCGGTGGATTTCAGACGACGCTCATTGCCGCGCTTGATCCCCGCATCAAGGTGGTTGCGCCTTCCTGTTACATCACTGCGCTGCCCATGCGCGTGTACAACCGCATCTTCAAAGATCCCGATAGCGACCCGGAGCAGGACCTGGATGGAATGATCTCAAACGGGTTGGATCACCCCGGCTTGCTCCTGCTGATGTATCCACGGCCGGTGTTCGTCTCCGCTGCCGTGCTCGACTTCTTTCCCATTGAAGGCACAGTACAGACAGTCCACGAAGTAAGACGCATTTACGAAAAATTTGGGCATGCCGATCGTATTGGCATGCATGAGGGCTACCACGGACATCAGTTCTCGGACGAAAATCAGGAAGCCGCGATCAACTTTCTGGACCACTTCAATGGCTTGCCGCGCCCGCGCGGTTTGCCCCAAGTAAAACAATTGGACGATCAAACTCTGCAGTGCACGCGGACGGGGCAGGTCATGCTCGAGTACCCGAATTCGCGTTCGCTGATGGATGTGATTCGCGATTACTTTGAAGAGCACAAGAGCGCGCCCGGAATGACGCTCAAACAACTCTACTACTCGAAATCCTATCCAGGAATCAGTTCATGGCACGTGGCTGAGTACCAGGGCGCGGCGCCGGGAAGCGGTGAGATCCTTTGGGAACAGGTAGGAAGTACCACCTCAGGCGACGTCAGCATCGATCGATATCTGCTGCATCACAGCCGCTATTTAGCCATGCCCCTTTTGCACATCCATAAATCGTCCAGCGATCAACACCGGGTGCTGTTGTGGCTGGGTGAAAACGGAAAAGTAAGCGCATCGGATTGGCCGAACGTGACCAAGTATCTCGATGCCGGATACGACATCGTCTCCATCGATCCGCGAGGGCTTGGCGAGACTCGCATGCCGTATAAAGCCGCGTCTGCCGATGATCCTCTGCTCGGCCAACTGGATTTCGATCGCGCTTATGTGAGCCAGATTTCCGGGGTATTGGCGGATTACGTGTACAACTCCGTGCTGACTGGCCGTCCGTACCTTCTACAGATGATCGAGGATGTCGAAATCGCCGCGCGATTTGCCGGCCAGAAAATAAATCACAATTCTGAATTTGCGGTAACCGGCGCCGGTGATGCTTCCACACTGAGTAGTGCGGCGGCTGAAACTCTTCCGAACATCAAATTGTTATCGCAGCCCGATGCCAAGGTTGTGAAATGGTCTAACTTGGTTGAGCAAAAGCAGGAGTTGTGGCCAATCCAGTATTTGCTGCCGGGCGGGGCATACATTCATTGATGGCTATACGTAATTCGATCGATACCAAGTAAAGTCACACAGAACGAAACCTTTATTCCGTCAGCGCCCGATCCAGCAATTGGCTAACGGCCCGATGCGCCTCTCCGATTGCGGTGCGATGATCGGGGGCTCCTGACAAAATCAGTATTTGCGAACGCGATCCGTCCAAACGGCACTGCGCGCAAAATATCGCGCGGGGCAGGATTTCCATCCTTTCCGAAAAAGAACCCGGGCTGCGGACTCGCGTAAGCGTGTCCCCAGCGATTGAGAACAATTCCAGCGATATCACGCGATGCATCAAATCCGGAGGCCGAGAACATTTCAGTCAGTTGCGCGCGGATCTGGCGCTCGTAATCGCGGAAAGAAGTTGAGAGAAGCTGGGCTCGGCCCAGATTGCCCTGTTCTTGCAGCGGCTTGCCATAGTGCGGAAAAAGAACTTTGAGCGTGAGGACCACCGGAGAGTCCGGGCCAATAGTTTTTTGATCGGTGGAAAAAGTCGGAACCTTCCGGACCGCCGCGAAGCTGCCTAATCCTTCGAACCACTGGCATCCGGAGATCCCCATTTTGTATAGGAATCGCCAATTTCGCAGCGCGACATTCGCCATCATGCAAGGTGATCGGTAAAACTGATCGTAGGCCTCTCGCTGTGCCGAGGGCAGGTCCCGTGTTACCAACTTTGTAGTCCAGCAGCCGCCTGCCATCACTACCGAACGCGCTTTGACCCGGTAAACTTTGTTGCCGCGCGTATAAGCGATGGTAACGAAGTTCGACTTGGAAGGATCGCCTTCGTGCTTCACCCATACGGTTGTGCTATTCAGACGAATTCTCGAGCTTTGCCCCGGCCGATCCAGTGAATTGAAGTCGATGTTATTACGACAAACCGCTTCGAGGGTATTAGCGCCGGGAATTGCGTCCGGCACCAGCGTCTTCACCATGTGACGCGCAATCCCGTCGTTTCCGCCGGGGAAAGAAAGCGGAGGCTCATCCATCGCACGATCGACGTCGAAGGCATAAATACAGTATGCGGAAAGAACGTCGGGTCCAGCGCCGTGGCCACTTCCTTCGTCCGCCATGAAGGTCTGAATGGTCGGCTTGCTCAGCCCGTAGTTTTCCATCAGATACTGCTCGATGGTTACGCTATCGATCTTTCGCGATTTTTCATCACCCGGATATTCAAATGGCAAGCCTGGCTTTTGCTCCTCGTGATACCTGAGCAGTTCAGCACGCATCTGATCGGAAATTGGCGCGCCCTGTAGTTTATTTTTCCAGGGATCGATCACCCACATACCGGGCGTTTTGCCGAACTTTGCGCCGAAATAAAAAGCGTCAGGCCCTCGCGCATCTTCAAAGCTGTTTCCGAGTGGAATTTCAGGAGACGAACTGCCCCATTGCTGATACTTGAAACCGTTCCAGTCCAGCCCGATCAATTCGAAGAACCTGCCCATGAAGCTGTGGGGAAGCGGAACCTGGAAGTGGTCGGCGCCCTGTGGACCCATGATTCGCTTGCCATCCACGATGAACTCGTTGCGCTTAGCTTCGCCGCCGAATACCGGATGGTTATCGAGAACCAGACAATTCAGCTTAGCGCCGCCATACTTTTTAAAAAACAGAGCCGCCGAAAGTCCGCTGACCCCTCCGCCGACGACCACGCAGTCGAATACTTCACCGGTATCAATTATGTCTGCAGGTAGTGAATTGAAGACGCCATTGCGAATCTGGTGGCCCGCGGTCATCACTTCGAAAGTGTTGCCATTTGAGTGGGCGTAATCGCCGACTCCGCCATGTCCGGTCCAGTCTTCTTGTTGTGCTAAAAGTTGCTTCGGTGTCAGTGGGCTGAGCAGAGCGCCGCCGGCGGCCAGCAGAGTGGAATTCAAAAAGTCGCGCCGGCAAATCGGCTGGTTTAGGCCAAGGGAATCATCCTGCTTTATCATTCTCGTCCTTCAAAGAAACTTAAACTCCTTTTCTCCAATCAGTGTCGCTGCCTTTTTTTAGCCGGATGGTAATTGATCCGTCTTGATTCGTGGGCTGTCGGCACGCCCATCGGACCGGACGCCGCACACCTTTCACTTCAATTTCAGCGTGAAGGATGATCTGTTGCCCATCCATTCCTTTTGGAAGGATGATCGACGCTTGACGAAGCTGGCCTGCGCGCGGTTCGCCGGCGTCGAGATTGCCTCCAACTTTGACTTTGCCATCGAGACTCTCGGCGTAAATTCCAAGTACTCCGGGAACTCCCGCCACGCCGTCATTGACAATGCCAAGAATCAACTCCATCGTGCCGTAGCGCTTTCGCTGCCATATTAATGATGGCCTCACCCGATATCCGAGCCGCTGCTCCATGGCGCGAAGCGAGTCGGGATATTTCTCATAATAGCGACGGATATTATCGGCCTCGGTCCAGAGACCAAAATAATTTGTGCCGATATCGAGAGCGTGAAATCCTGCGGTTTCGCGATAAGGTACTTTGATCGGACCGCCAATCTTGTGAGGATAATCATCGGTGGGATAAGCCTCGTTGTCGTTTCCTACAAAGGCGAGCATGGAGGGCGGCAACTTGCTCAGGCAAGCTTTTTCTTCGTCGGCATAGTCCGAGAGAACGTAGTGGCGGTTCTCTCCATCTTCAAGAATGGTGGCGAGCCATTGAGGGCGATGCGCTAGTTCTTCGATCTGGATTGGCTCATCCATGATCAGGCTGTCCGAACGTAACCAGCAGCCGGCTCGAATGGCGACGTCCTGTAGCTGACGATTCCCAACATTGCTTATATCAGGCTCCATATTCACGGCAAGCGGCGTGCGCTTCCATGCATCAATTTGCATTTGGGTCATCTTGACGAGAGTCTTTTCTGCGGTCAGATAATCTGGAAATGGACTCGGCAAGTCGTTGGTATGCCCTTCGCCCCAGAACCCGTAGATCATAAGGTCCATGTACTCCGACTGCGGATTCCCATCGAAACGCTCGGCCAACAGTTCATTGAGCTCGGTAAATGCTTTTTGAAATTCAGGAGAATCATAACGCGGTTCATAAAAATCGTGACCGGTATGGTGCTCCCTGGACTTGCCGCCAATGTTGACGATCGGAACTTTGTCATGAAGGAAATCGGGAAGGGAGAGCTTTTGCGGTTCGATATTCGGACTGGAGAGTTGGATCCTGAAACCCACGCCCAGGTTGTGGCGCTTGGCAGCGTCGAAAGTGGCTTCCCAAACCGGAGATAGCGAGAGCTTGCCGGGGCTTGACTGAACATCTCTCCAATCACAGCGAATGTATAAGATGTCAACGAACGGCAGCGCTGCCATTTTTTCTACTGCTTGCTCGAGTGTCTCTCGACCGCACATCACGCCGAGCGCCGGACCATTTTCTTCCCACGTGTACCCCACCAATCCGGTGCCAAAATTTCGTATGTGCTCACGGGAAGGATCCGTAACAAAAATCGTGTACCAGCCCGCATCCTGACCAATCCCGAACGGCCCCTGATCGAGGCGATTGCTTACCGGCGGCCCCGATCCGAAATCGTATCCTTGCCAGAGATGATCGGGCACATCCGCCCACATTCTGGGCGCGAGGTTTGTGGCCGTTGCTAAACCTAAACCTGTTTTGACGAAATCCCGCCTCCGCATGTTGCGCCTCTTTCCTATTTCTGGGGTTGTTGAAACCTGTTGATGTCACTCGCCGCCACGCGCGGTATCAACCGTGACGGCCATTTGCGCGCAAAGTAAGTGAGCCATCGTCGTTCAATTTCTGATGACAAGCCCAGCGCACCGGATATCGCATCCCTTTCACTTCAATTTCTGCCTTTAGTTTTAGTCCTTGCCATTTGGCGCCCTGGGGCAGCACAAATTGCGCCTGTCGAATTTTGCCGGGAAGCGGATAGCCGGCGTCCAGGCAGCCGCTCTTCAGTTGTTTCCCATCTTCGCTCTCGACCGTAATCCGCAACACCCCGGGAACTCCGGCGATGCCGTCATTCGCAAAACCGACGATCAGCCCCTGGTAGCCGCTATCTTCGTAGGCCCAGATAAATGACGGCCGCACGCGATAGCCGATGCGGCGGTTGATGCGATCGAACAAGGTCGGAGATGCCTGATAGTAGCTGGCGAGATTTTGCGCGCTGATGTCGTGGAAATTCCACAGCGACCAATAATTCGCTCCCACATCCATGACGTGAACAATCATGTCATCCGAGGGCGAAATCCCTTCGTGGGACGCGGACGTATCCGGAGGCTTGCCGGGCAATCCCTGTTCGAGGAGCGCCGCAACCCATGGCGGACGATTGCTCAAGGCTTCGATCTGTTCATTCTCTATGAAGATGGTGTCGCTGCGAATCCAATTATTGCTGCGGACGGTGCGATCAAGAACTTCCGAATTGCCCACGTGACTGTAATCGGGTTGAGTGTTGGTGAGCAGCGGCGTCTTAGTGAAGTTCTGCTGCTGCACGTCCCACATCGCAATCAAAGTGCGCTCAGCGGTTTGATAGTCGGGAAACGGAGTGTTGCGAAAAGGCCAGGTGTGGCCTTCGCCCCAGAACCCGTACAGAAATGTGTCGATGAACTCGATTGACGGATTTCCATTGAACTCCGCCGCCATTTGGCCAACTAAATCCTTGAATGACTGCTGAAAGAAAGGATGGTCGAAGCGCGGTTGCGATCGAGAGTAAGGATTTTTTAGGAAGCGCGCGCCTGCCGCGGCCAATTCGTGCGGGTCCATGACTAAATCCACCATTGGCACTTTGTCGAGAACAAACTGCGGCAGCGCGGGCGCGTGCCAATAATCGGGAGCGCTCATTTGCACACGCAAGCCAATGCGTTTGTCGTATTTTTTTGCGAGGTCGAAAACCTGCTTCAGATACTCGGGAAATTGCAGTCGCCCGGGCTGAGGCTGAATCTCGCGCCAGGTGGGGCGGATGTAAAGCTGTTGTCCTAGCGGAAATCGCACCAGGTCTTCAATCGCTTGCGGAATATTGTCTGACTTGATTTCGTCGGTGCCCATGTCCGCAGTGATGTAGGTGACCAGGCCCTTGCCGTAATTCGGTACTACTTCCTCCGAAGGGGTCGTAGTCATCACCACTTCATCCGTCGGAATCACTGCGTCCGGCGGATATTGCGGGAAGGGCCCTTGATTCAGACGGTCGGTTACCGGCGGACCTGAGCCGAAATCGTACTTGCCCCAATTGTGGGCTGGCACTAACCCCTGTGCCTTAGTGCCCACCAGTTCAGCGGCAGCCGCCAGTGCAGCCGTAGTTTTTAAAAAATCTCTGCGTCTCATATGAAGTCGCTCCCGTTGCTGAAATTAGAAATGCAACTTCAGAGCAAACTGGATCTGCCGTTGAGGTATCACTATGTCTGTGATAACGCCCGCCGCGCCAGGTCCATCGGTAATGAAAGGATCGGGCTGCTGAAACACGGGATGGTTCAAGGCGTTGAAGAATTCGGCGCGAAATTCCAAATTCTTGTCTTCGGTGATATTGAAGATCTTGCGCAGAGATAAGTCGGCGGTCTTTTCTCCAGGTCCTTCCAAAACATTTTTGCCCGCGTTTCCGAAACAGCCGTTCGGACAGTTAGGAGCCGGAAAGTCATTAATGTTGAACCAGAGGTTCGGCGTTGGATGGGCCAGGTGTCCACTTCCGATCTGATTTGAGCGCTGCAGCCCCGGAGATCCAGTATTGCTTGGGTCGAAGTCGATCTGTGGCGAGAACGGGAAGCCCGAACGAAAGGTGATGATTCCGCCCAAATGCCATCCGCCGAGAAGCGCATTCACCACGCCGCCCTGATTCAAAAATGCCCGGCCCTTTCCTACGGGCAGCTCATAGTCAACGCTGTTCACCCACCTCTCGCGGTTATCAAAATCAGCCAGACCTTTTTCAGCCCTGATGTTATAGCTGTCCTGCGGCCAGGGAGAATTGCAGCAGATTTCAGGTTGGTCATTAATGGCTTTGCCGAAAGTGAACGCGCTCAGGAAATATAGACCGTGGCTGGTCCGCTTTTCCGCCTTCAACTGAAATGCGTGATACGTAGAATTTCCGCGATTCTGAATCGACGTGAAGGTTGAGAATCGGCACACCCCATTCGAAACCGGGCCGATTGGATCGCAGTACGGGGCATTCGTCGGATCGAAGGAGGCTTGAGGCGTAGGAATCTGGTTGAGATCGCGCAGCACCTGAAGGTGAGTGCCTTTGGTTCCTACATATGCGGAGCTAATCAGGATTTGGCCGGGCAACTGATACTCAAGATCCACGTTCCACTGGTCGTAGACCGGAGTTTGCGGATTGAAATCTTGGCTGGTTACACCGGCGAATGTCGCGTTGTTGGGATCTACAAGACCTGTAAATCCGGTCGTCAGGTTAACTGGCGAAGGCGTTACCCCATCGCTGTCAAATGTGGGCTCGAAGAAAAATGGCAAGTTGTAGTTAATCTGCAGAGGATCGCCGGTGCGAATTTCGTAGAACCCGAAGAATCGTCCGTATCCCGCACGAACTACTAATGGCATGGACGGAGATGGGGTGTACGCCAAGCCGACCCGTGGAGCGAAATTGTCTTTGTGAGCTGCAGCCAGATGTTTCGGATAGCCCGGGGTACCGTCGGGGACAAGGATTCCCTTCGTGTAATCGAAATTACTTTCCCGACTATGGGCTTCGTAGAGTGGAGTAACGTAGTCATACCTCAGTCCAAGATCGAGCGTCAGATTGGATGTTGCCTTGTAATTGTCCTGAACGAAGGCTCCATAAGTATGTTGGCGATTCCCGAAGTAAGTGACCGTTGAAATAGTCGAGCTCACTGGGAGGCCCAAAAGCATGTCAGCTAGGCCATTGCCGCTCGCGTCGCCCCCAGCGCCAGAATCAGAAGTGAACTGACCACTAAATGACAGATTGCCGCGCGGCTGGCCAATTTGTAGAAGGTTGAATTGATCAAAGCGGACCTGCGGACCGGCCTTGATTAAGTGCTTGCCATGCACCCAACTCAAAGTGTCATTCAGCTGGATGTCCTGGCTCGTACTGCGGGTCGGGGTGAAAAGCGGCTCACCCAGGCCGCGATATCCGCTAGGTGCGAACCAGGTCAGTCCGTTAGTGAACGGGTTATTTGGAACGCCGGGCGTTTGCAGGCCAGCCGGCGGATAATGCTGCCCGTAAGCAGGAACATTGGAGACGTAATGAACCCGGTTGAATCCCACACGCAGCGCATTCACGATATTGGGGCTTACAGTATCCGTTAAGCCGAGCACCAAGCCTTCCGAGTTCAGAGGCCGGTTGCCAGTGTTGAAGTGTCCACCGTCGGCCAAACCCGGAAACACCGGGGCCTGAAAACGTGAATCCTTAATCAGCGAAAACCGCTGAAAGAGCTGAATCTTGCTCGTGGCGTTCTCGTCCGCGCGAGCATCCATTTGGTTAATTTGATCGTGGCCGGGCGCATTTACGGTGTAGTTGTTGGCCGTTCCCGGCAAATTCGCTGCGGGATACAGAGCGGCGTAGTTCAGCCCCAGGCTGCTCATGCGATTGGACGGAATGATGTTCGCCTGCGGGCCGGGGAGACCGGTCACGGGATCGAATCCAAAGCCGGTCCGATTAGTAGGGCACGGTGGGTTCCCAGGAGTGTTGCATCCCGCAGGTCCCGGGTCATAAATCTCATTTGGAAAAATCGGTCGGCCGAGAGCATCAGTGCCTACCGACACTGTGCCCAGGATGCTACTGAAATCTCCTGTACTCTCTCCAGCAACAGGGACACTGGCAAAGTCCGTCTGCGCAGAATGGATCCGGGTGCCCTCATAATCCACAAAGAAGAATGCTTTGTCTCTCTTGATAGGTCCACCCAGCGCTGCGCCAAACTGATTCTGCTTGTATGGCGCTTTGCGGCTATCCGGCTGTTCAAAATATCCCCGTGCATCGAATGCCTGATTGCGCAGGAACTCCCATACTTCGCCATGAAAATTGTTGGTCCCCGATTTGGTGCTCGCGTTGATCACAGCACCGCCGCCGCGCCCAAATTCCGGGGAGTAATTTGAAGTCTGAATCTTGAATTCTGCGATGGCGTCAACGCTACTCAATATGGCGACATCAGCATTGTCATTTGATACGTTGTCAACGCCATCCAGGATGAAATCGTTCTGGTCGCCGCGCGTGCCATTGACCGCGAAGCTGCCGCCCGCATTTCCATTGGTGGGACTGCTGCCGCCATTGACCGGCCCCTCTGTGACCTTGGCCACTCCCGCGGTCAGCGATGCAAGGTCTGTATAACGCCTGCCATTCAGCGGCAACTCTTCCACTTGCTGGGCCGCGACCACATCGCCCAAGGTTGCGGTTTCAGTCTCCAGTTGTTGAGCGCCACTTGTGACTTCCGCAGTTTGAGAGACCGACCCGACGTGCAATTGAAAGTCCAGGCGCTGGTTTTGCTGAACGTCAAGCACGATGTTTTGCCGCGTTTCCGTCTGGAACCCAGTCGCCTCGGCAGAAACTGAATACTTTCCGATCTTCAAGGGAGTGATCACGTAATGGCCGTCCGAAGCTGTCTTGGCAGCGGTCTGGACGCCAGTGTTCATTTCAGTCGCGGTCACGCTGATATTTGGGAGTACCGCTCCCGTCGAGTCCTGGACTGTGCCGGTGATGGTTGCAGTGTCAACTTGCGCCCACGCGGAAGCGCCGGCGAAAACGCAAACCAGAACGGTGGTGAATATAATCTTCTTCACGTTATCCCCCTCAAGGCTTACGAAGAATTTTTCCTGCCCAAACGCGTCTATTTTTTTTGACTTCTAACCGCGATCAGTGAAACTTGCTCCAGCCCGGGAAAGTGGTCTTCGCTGTCGGCTTTCCGTTCGGTGGGCGCGATTTGTTGGATCGAGGTGGCCGCAGGCATTACAGAACCAAAATATTCGGCATAGATCTGGTCAAAAGCCTCGCGGTCCGATAAATCATCCAGGTAAATTACCGTCGACACTACATCGTCGAATTTCATGTCTGCTTCTTCGAGGTTGTCGAGCTGGTTACGCATCGTTTGTCGAAGTTGATGTTGCGTCGTCGTGGCGTAAACGCCTCCGTGCGGTCCAGGAATAAATCCGTCTTTGGCGGAACAGTACAAAGTGTCTCCGGCAAAAACACACGGGCTCGCAGTGGGACTGGGCGGCATATTTTTCGGACGCACCGCTTTGCGCTGCGTTAGATCGCGGACGGCCACCCCCGTGTACTCGATGTGCGCGCCGCCGGGCAAACTCGTCGCCTCTATCGTGGCGCGTGCGGGAGTGTTGCCGAATTCAAAACGCCGGGCGTAACGTTGATTCATCACGTGGCCGGGAATTTCAGAAGTTAAATAAGGATTAACGAAGACCATGTTGGCCATATCAAGGCCGGCAGCCTTCAAAACTTCCTGCATACGATCGAGGGCAAGATCGACTTGTGCCGCAGGATCATCCGGAACCTTGCCGGTGGCTGGGTCGGCGCCCGTCATGCCCGATACGAACAGCCGTTCATGTGTAAGGATTGCGGGGGAAGCGCTGTCGTTAGACTTTTTATTCGGCGGAGAAATCGCGCGCCGGCCGGTTAGATCGCGCACCGCAACGGCATTGATCTCGATAGCCGACTGAGGAACCGCTGCGACCCCAAGAACGGCGCGAGCCGGTGGAGTCTTGGGAAAGTACTCGCCAAAAATGCGATTCATCTCGTCGTACTTGCTGATGTCGGTGAGATAAACCTGAGTGTAGACAACATTGTTCATGGTCAAGCCGGCAGCCCCGACGATTGCCTTGATCTTGTCGAGTGTTTGACGGACTTGGTCATCAAAAGTTGTCGGTATTTTGCCGTCAGGACCTTGAGGGCCCTGGCCCGCGATATATACATAACCCCCCGCGTCCACAGCTGGGGAGGAGAATCGCTCAGACTTATTTTGCGAGGTATCGACGGAACGAATCTGCGCTTGCGCCATCAGCGTCGTGGCAAGCAGGAACGCACTAAACCAGATTTGCGTTCGAAATTTTATTTGGCGCATCACACTTATTCTTCCTTTGCAGCGCCTAGGCCGCTGCAGATTTTTTCTGCGCCGCTCGCAGAACTGCGCGTAATCTTTGGCCGACGATGATCTCCTCGCCCGGCTTGATGGTCAGGGAAATCAATTCGATGTGGTCGGGAGCTTTTCTTTCCTTGGGCGTCGGATTGGGATTGCCCTCGCGCACTGCCGTTACCAGACTCGGATTATCAGGTCCCAAAACTTCGATCACAGGATCGCCCGCGCGCAGTTCGTTCACGCAATCGGAAATGCTGTAACCCCACTTCTGCGTGTCCCAGTAAACGCGTAGCGTGGGATAACGATTCCCATCATCGGGCGTGTAGATGTCGGTCTTCACGCCCGGAACAGTGTCCACAAGTTTGCGAATGCGCTCCACGCGTCCAGTCCATTCGGCATTGATCTTCTTCAAATCGATTTTCAGCCAGGTCTCGAGCGCAGTAAGGCAGCCGATGATTTCTTCCTTGCCGACTTTCATCGGCCGGCAAACCGCACCCTCGCGCGGATTGCAATTCATCAGCGCTGACTCGATCAGATCTTTTCGTCCGAGGAGTAAACCGCTGCACTGTGGCCCACTCAGTCCTTTACCGCCCGAGAAACAGTAGAGATCGATGCCCATCTTGGCGTAAAGCTTGGCGTTATCTGCAGGCGGTATGCCGGCGGCATCGTCGAGCAGCATTGGGACCTTATGATCTTTGGCGACGGCGAGTTCCTTTTGCAACTTCTCTCCGAGATCAGTGGTGTAGATCATCGCCGTGTTTTCGTTGATTGCATTGGCTAGTTCCTCTGGCGTGTAGACCAGAACTAATTTGCCCCCGACCAGGCGTATGGCGCTGTCGAAAGCGCTACGTCCACCGACCATAATCACTTCGTGTTTGAGACCGGTGGTATCGGGAAGCTGCCAGATATATTTATCGTTGCTGCCGGCGATACATGCAGCGGTAGATGCAGCCATAGCGCCAGCCGCGCCGGACGTCACGATGCCGGACTCAGCCCCGGTCAACTCTGATAATCGCCTGCCCACCCCCCGTTGCAGGTCAAACATATTCACGAAGTGCTGTGCCGCTTCCACCTGCGCCTGGCGCACTTCCGGAAATTCGAGCGCTCCGCTCAAATACGTCCACGTACCTCGGCAATTGATTACTGTCTTCACCCCTAGCCGGGTGTATACATTCCGGCGCGGGTCCTTGCCGATCGCGGTGGCCGCTTGTGCGTATAAATCCCGAGCCGCAATCTGGCTCAACAATGGCGCGGCCGCCACCAGTTTCATGAAAGATCGCCGGCTGGAATTCTCGATATGCATTACTTGGTCTCCTTGTTGGTCCGTGTCACTCGCCAACTGCATCATGTTTAATTATCGCCCGGCACGGAAACAGACGAGGCATCAATCTTCCCCCTTGGGTAGCGGAATGAGTGATCGCACGGCCAGGATATGTGCCTTGGCTCCCGGTTTGTTCTGGTTGTAAAACCCGACAGTGCTGTTGGCGCGAAAATAATACGCATCCCCAGCTTTCGCTGGATGGCGTCCTTCCACCCCGTCCATTCCGCCTCCCGCGACCATTTCGCCTTCACCATCGACCACCAGGTAAATTTCTTCTGCAACTTCGTGGTGATGAGGAAAGTTGGTGCCGCTGGGCGCAAAATCCATCCAGAAAAGACTGACCACCACGTATGCCTGGTCGATGGCATCGCGCGTTCCGGTACGCGGACCCGCAAGAAGTTTGTACAAAACCGACGTCGGATGACCCTCGACCGTTTGTTGTTTGAGGTCATCCATGTTCACGATCTTAGGTTCGGAAGCGGGAGCGGCGAGTGAAGTCGAAGCGGGAATCTTGAAACCCATAACCACTACTCGCGAGGTTTGGTCCGAAGCGTTCTCGATCGAGTGCTTCACCCCCGGCGCCAGATAAGTAAAATCGTTTGCGCGCATTGGATAGCTGTGACCGTTGTAATGCAGAACGGCTTTGCCCTCGAGAACGAAAAAGAGTTCTTCCTGCCGCTCGTAGCTGACCGTCTCGCAGGATCCTCGCGGATCAATGGTGGCTTCGCCGAAACGTGAGACGCTGCGCATGATCCGGTTTTCGCTGTCACCCTCGCCGAAGATTGCTTTGTAGTGGCAAGTCGCGGAGGTCAGGTCATTGTGCGTCTGGCTTAACCGCGGAACATACCGATGCAACCAGGTGGGGTCAACCTGCCGCTTCTGAGCCGGCAGCTCACACGGAATCAGCAGCAGTAGCAATAAGACTTTCAGCATCGTTAGACGTACGTTTACCGCGATTTGATCGCGAATCCGGTATACACCACTGGGTGCTCTCTATGCAATCGAATTGTTTCGTTTGATTGTGTTTTGTTTCGTATGCTAAAGAGAGACGTGCATTCGCGATTCTGCAGAAATGTTCTGCGGACGTGCTACTCTAGACGGCTCTCGGCGAAAGGCATTGATTATGAAATTGTTCTTTAAATTGGCGAGCGTCTTCCGATCTGTAGCAGTAATGTTCCTGATTTGCTGGATTGGAATGAAGACCGCCAGCGCTCAGCTTCAAAACGCGACTCCGCAACATGGCGCAGAATGCCGCGTCGAAGCCGCGGATTACAAAGGCTGGCACGCGCAGCAACTATCAAACCGCTGGGTTCAGCTGGTTATCGTCCCCCAGAATGGAGGACGCTTAATACAAGTGACCTTTGCCGGACATCCATATTTGTTCGTCAATCCGCAGTTCGCCGGCAAGTATTTTCCCCCGACGAACGGTAAATGGTTCAACTACGGCGGCGACAAGATCTGGCTTCTTCCTGAAGGAAACGACGACGAACAGCATTGGGTGGGGAACTCCGACCTATTAGACGACGGCCCATTCACCTTTCGAAAGCTTTCGGAAGGAAAGCAGTGCGAGATCGAACTCACCGGTCCGGCGGATCCACAAACTGGCATTCAGATTTCGCGCACCATTCGCATTGATAACGACTCTCCCCGCATCCGCTTTCATGCCTCGATGAAGAACCTTTCCGGCCACACCGTGAATTGGTCCATGCAATCGGTCTCGCAGTACAACACCTCCGATCCATCCTCCGCTGATACTTTCAACCATAATTTCTGGACCTTTACTCCCGCGAACCCTGTCAGCAGTTATCTCAACCGCTATCACGTTCGCTTCGGTCCGGCGCAGAATTCTGCGGTGGCGGTGCGCGATGACGGCCTATTCTCCGTGCATTACGTGCATATGGCGGCAGAATTGTGGGTGGACTCTACCGACGGATGGCTGGCCGTGGTTGACGGCAGTAGTCACTACGCCATGGTGGAGCGCTTCGAGTACGAAACCACGAAGCCCTATCCCGGTAAAGCATCGGTTATTTTTTGGACCAATGGACCTGAAACCAGGTTGAGCAGCGACGGCGTGCCCTCGATGAGCGCTGATCCCGACGCCAGTCCTTATTATGAGGAGGCAGAACTCAATAGTCCGATGTGCCGGTTGCATCCGGATGAGAGCTGCACGTTTCAAACGGAATGGTTTCCCACCAGAGCGGGAGACGAATTTCACGGCGTAAACGATGCGGGAATTGTGATCAAGCCGCTGCAAGCCGCTCGCGATAGCCAAAAAGTTAAGCTCTCAGGTTCGTACGGCGTCTTCTTTTCCGGCCATCTGGTGGCGCGTTTTTACGACGCCCATGGATCGTTTCTCGGGACAGTGCCGGTTGCTGATGTGAAGCCCGATGCGCCGGTGTCGCTTTCTGCGGAAGTTGTGCCTCCGGCGAATGCGGCGCGAGTTTCACTTCACCTGCAAGATGATACCGGCCTTGATCGCGGCTCCCTAAATGAGGTTCAGATCGGCGGCGGAGAGAATCGCTGATATGAAATTTTGCTCCGCGGCGATGTTACTAATCCTAACCACGCCCATTGCCGGGCACGTCATAACGGCGCAGCAAGCCCCTTCTCCGGTCACCGCGAACGTTAACGTAGAAGCCCGAGATCTGCTCGCGCAGCCGGTTGGCGAGAACTGGACTTCCTACAACGGCGATTACACCGGACGGCGCTACAGCAGTTTGCACGAGATCAATACCGAAAACGTTACGCGGCTGCGTGCAGCCTGGGTTTTCCACCCCGGCAACGCGCAGAATCTGGAAGTCACTCCTTTGGTTATTCGCGGAATTATGTACGTCACTTCTGCGAATAACGTCTTTGCTCTCGACGCGCGCACCGGACGCACCCTATGGCATTACCAACGCCCCGTGAGTTCAGGATTACTCGATGACGCAGCGGCTCACAAGAATCGTGGAGTCGCATTGTGGGGCAATTCTGTCTACGCCGAAACCGATGACGCACACTTACTTTGCCTCGACGCCCGTTCGGGCGGCTTGCGATGGGACATTCAATACGCTGACAAGGCCAAGCACTACGGCGCGACCAGCGCTCCGCTGGTAGTGAACGGTTCGGTGATTGTGGGCACGTCCGGCGGCGACTCTGGAGTCCGCGGCTTCATTGCTGCGTACGACGCGGCCACGGGCAAAGCCAAATGGCGCTTCTGGACCATCCCTGCGCCGGGAGAATTTGGCTCCTCGAGTTGGCCCGGAGATTCGTATTTGCATGCCGGCGCCACCACCTGGATGCCCGGCACTTACGATCCCGAACTCCATACTTTGTATTGGACGACCAGCAATGCCTCGCCTGATTTTGTCGGAGACACGCGCCCCGGCGACGACCTTTATACCGCATGTGTGCTGGCACTCGACCCGGAAACAGGAAAATTGAAATGGTATTTTCAATTCACTCCCCACGACCTTTACGACTACGACGCGACGGAGACCCCGGTGCTGCTGGATGCCGAGGAGCACGGCGGGGTGCGTCATCTGCTTGTCCAGGCAAATCGCAACGGTTTTTTTTATGTTCTAGATCGGACGAATGGCAAGTTTTTACGCGCCACGCCATTCGTCACGAAATTGAATTGGGCCAAAGGCATCGATTCCTCCGGGCGTCCCGTTCTTTCTGGGAAAATCCCGACTGCCAAGGGAGAGTACATTTGTCCCGGAATCAACGGCGCTACCAACTGGTATTCGCCTTCTTACAATACCGATACGAAGCTGTTCTATGTGATAGCGCTCGAGAACTGCGACCAGTACTTTGCGATCCCCAGAACGTTCCACACTGGCGAGACCTTTTACAACACTGGCACCAAGACTCCAGCCAATGAACACTCGCAAAAAATTCTGCTGGCGCTTTCTGTCGCAGATGGCAAGCCTGCATGGCGCTATCCGCAAGCGGGTCGCGGAAACTCCTCGGGTGGGACGCTGACGACTTCGGGCGGCTTGGTTTTTTTCGGAGACGACGCCAACTCCTTCGAGGCCGTCGATGCAACCTCCGGACGCGCTCGCTGGCATTTCAACACCGGCCAAAGATTCGTGGCCTCCCCCATGACGTATGCCGTAGATGGCATCCAGTACGTGGCCATCGTGGCGGAGAGTGACATTTTTGTCTTCGCGCTTCCACATTGATCCAAGAATTTCCAGCTTGTCCAGAGAAGACCACACATGAATCCTTTAAAAATCTCTCGATCCTTAACCATCGCGGCATTAGCCATTACCACTGGTTTCCCGATTTTTTCGCAGACAGGCACGCGCGTTAACTTTCAGCTGCAAGCGATTTCGCCGCAGTTCTGGCACTTGATGGATCGCAACGCAAAAATAATGGTCATCGCCACAGGCTTTAAATTCACCGAAGGGCCGGTGTGGGATTCAGCGGGATACCTGTATTTCAGCGACGAAGCTGGTAACAAGATTTACCGGCTTTATCCCAACGGAAAGAAAGAAGAAGTCATCGCGATCGGAGATCCGGATGGCAACACCTTCGACCTCCAGCATCGACTTATCGACTGCTCAAGTGTGCTGCGTGCGTTAGTCGAAATTACACCAGATGGAAAGTACAAGATCCTTGCCGACAAGGATCATGGCAAAAAATTGAACACGCCAAATGATGTCGTTCTCGGTCCCGACGGCGCTCTCTACTTTACGAATCCAAATATGGATTTCCGTCCTGGCATGAAGCAGGAGATTCCGTTTCAAGGCGTGTATCGGCTCGATGATACGGGCAACGTGCGCTTGCTAACAAAAGATCTGGCCCAACCGAACGGACTCGCCTTCTCTCCGGACGGAAAACGGTTTTATGTCGACGATAGCGAGCAGCGCAACATTCGACTGTATGATGTCGGCGCTGACGGATCGCTCACGAGTGGCCGCATCTTTGGCCAGGAGCCGGGCGGTAAAGACGACGGCGTGCCCGATGGCATGAAGATCGACAAAGCGGGGAATCTGTTTGTAGTCGGACCGAAAGGAATCTGGGTATGGGACGCAAACGGGAATCACCTCGGCACCATCGTCGTGCCGGAACAACCTGCAAATCTCGCCTGGGGAGACAAGGATTATCGGACCCTCTACATCACGGCAACCACGTCCGTCTATCGTCTCGAAACGAAGACGCAGGGTTTTGTGCCATATCTCAAGCACTGAAACGACAGTCCGATGGATGCAAGGCTCCCTATGAACCAAGCTCGCCGATGAATCTTCTCGATACAAAGTTCGCGGTGGACGTTACTCTTTTTGCTGGTTGATTTCTTGCGAACACCGTCGTTCGCTCATGAGTTATGATGGAACTGCTCGCTTCGCTATGGAGCGTAGCACCTGCACTAAACCGATCGATTCCAACGCCGGAGAGATGGCCGAGTGGCTGAAGGCGGCGGTTTGCTAAACCGTTATACGGGCTAACACCTGTATCGAGGGTTCGAATCCCTCTCTCTCCGCCACATTCTTTATTTCCAATCCATTACGTCTCATCAGCTGCATGCTTCGGACTGGGGTTCTGCACAGGTTCTGGGCAGTCTGGTGTCCTGTAGCTGTCTTCCCGCGCAGGGGACCGTGAATCGTTCGATTGGGTAGTTGCGTTTCTTGGTTTCGTGATCGCGGCCTAATAAACCCGGTTGAGCTATTTGCGGTCGCCTCGTGCAATGATTTGGCTAACTTTGCGAGCCATAGAGTTTCCTCCTTGGCTCGCAAGAGAGGCACACAACTGGCGCACTCTTGCGTCGTCAAAGCACGGATGTTCAGGTTGATTGAAAAAAGAGTGGCTGATCGGCCATGAGTCAGATTGGCCGTTTCGAATCTGAGTATCCTGAGAAATCTGGCACACAATTCGCACACAGAGTCGAAGTGACGGTTTTTCAAGTTCCGAATAGCCGACCATCCCTCCGGAATGTTCGGCCTTGGCCGCCCGGTCGGTCGGCTGTGAGCGATCCAATTAAGGAGAAGTTGCGGACGCAACAAGTGCCGGGGGCCAACTCTTGGCTTGGCCATGCTCATCCACAACTAAAGATTTGGTGCCCGGAGGCAGAACTTGAAGCGACTTCAGAAACTCAATGATATCGTTCTGCTGGTCCTTCGACAATCCATCAAAAGCTTGGCGCGGGGAAAGAGCTTCGCCATTGTGCGCTTCTACTGCCTCCCTTGCTGTTGTGAATTTCCCATGATGCATAAAAGCTCCACCCTGGTTATAAAAGCCCCAGAGCTTGCGCGTGATGAATTTGCAGTTTCCCGCAAAAAATCCAAGTGATCCCGCGGGCTGATTTTGATCCAAAGGTTCGCATTCTGGATCCGTTTTAGGATCACCCGTGGCACTAATGTCATGTAGTTTCAGGTCAGTATAGGCGGGAACCATGATGACATGGTTTGCATTCGGTTTCAGACGCGGCGACGGCAACTCGCTACTCGTAAGGTCCACCGCAAGCGGAGGTGCTGTTAGGGGATAATTACTTGCACCAACTTGTAAGTTCCCGGATGGATTGTACGGACTGGGCTCTGAGTATACCCAGCCCCGATTGCTCAGTGGCAAGGCATCCAGATGGCAGCTGTTGCAGCCGACTTGGTCAAACAGCCTTTCACCTATCAGAATCGCCCTTTCGACGCCCCGATCATTTGGAATCACTCGTCCAGGGACCGGCAGGGTAGCCTGGAAGAGAGAGATTGCCGTTACATCGGCTACAGTCAATTCATTTGTGAAGCCGTCGCCATCCGGATCGCCATTCATTCCAAACCGCTCCTCCGGTTGCATGCCGTGGTGATGATTCATGGCGTTATTCGTGAACTGACGAATGGAAACAACCGCCCCGGCTTGGTGATAGGGCAGGATGATGAGACTCGGAGGCGTTGTCCCACTGGTTTTCAGGCTGGGAGCGGGTAGGCCAACAATTTTCGAAGTATCCCAAGTGCCACCAACGTTGTGGGTAATAAACCCAAAGGACACTCCCTTTGTGGTAAGGAATCTGCTGGAACCTGGTGGAGTCGCCGCAGCGGTTGCCTGCAAGTCGGCAGTCATTTGCCGGGCTACCATCTCCAAATATCCGGAACCATGCATGCCGATTGTTTTCCGGTCGTTTGTCGCATTTTCCATTGTGACGAGGTTCCCGGCTTCATCCACCTCGCCTCTCAGGGCGATCGTATCGTTGTGGTCAAAGTTCAAACGGTCGAACCTTTGGGCCAACACGAAGACTTCCGTGACTCGATCGCCTCCCCCGCCAGCAGATGGCGCATTATGGCATCCGGAGCAGGCGTTTGCCTCAGGTGAGGAGATACGGTCGAAATTTCTCGGAAACACGAGAGGAGAGCTGGGATCGGAGATCGGCGCGCCCGTGCCTTTTGAGAGAGGTCGACCAGCTCCCTCCTGTATCGTGAACTTGGCCGTGAAGAGTTGCGCGCCGTACTGGAGCAATCGCCGCAGAGGGGTAGTGAATTCATCGCCATCCTGAAGGTGAGTCGGGATGGCCACTTCGGATCCGACCTGAGACCCTTGAGCAAACACGATGGTCTTCCCGAAGATCAGCAGCACCGCGAGCAAAAGCACTGCTCCGGGTATCGAATACCACTTCATTTCTCCCCCTCCCCTTTGAGAACACAAATGCTTCTGTGCTTCCCTATTAAAGTTTCGCTGACAAAAATGCCAACGGGCTGACCTTACAGATCGCACCTGACTTGAGACACGATCTGTTCCTGCGAAGCCGCGTGGCATTGTCCCACGATGGACGAAGGTGTAACCATTGCCGAACTTTGGGAATAGAAGAGGCTCTCGTTGGGAGAACCTCCCCATAGCGTGTTGGAATTAGTAAAAGATCCCGTTTCGTTCCTCGCCGATTTGCGCAAAATTACTCACGCTGGTCGACGATGGATCGGAAATAAACCGAAATCCGTGGCCATTGGAGAGTGCCGTCACCATGGTCATCGGCGTTGTAGCCGTCACCGCGATTCTGGCTGTGTTCTCCACGAAATTTCCACGCATTTGGTTAACCGGCTCATTCGCGCTGTCTCGCTTGATAATTCCACTCCATTCCATCTTGAGCGAGTTGATGGTCCCCTTTACTTGGTTAACCGGGCGATTCACACCCATAACGCTGTTCGGAACCGTGAACGCGTCGTAAACGCACGCGTTCTCCAAGTCAAGCGATGCCGTTCCGGTATCGAGGTTCACGTGAGCGCTCCCCTCCGGAATGTGTATGGCCCAGAAAACGGTTGTAGCCGAGACTCCTCCGTCCCACGAATGCGGGCCCAACGGGCCCGTAAGGCTGTCAAGTCAAACAAAGGCGAAAGACGCGCTCCGCTCCACCAGGTCAGTACCCACAAATACGCCGCGCATGAAGCGCATGTCGGTGTGGAATGTGTAAGGACCGCTTTCCCCTGTGGTCAGGTCGGTTCCGGTGCCGGATAGGTTGAGATCGGCCTGCCCGACAAACCCTTTGAAATTGAAAATCACCGATGGGTCGCGTCCCTCCGGATGCGCGCCACTGCCATCAGTGGCCACGGCTGAACCGTCCACCGGTCCTGCGAAGTAGAAATGAGCCCCGGGTGGTGTATTGATGTGTGGGATTGGTACCGGAAAATCGCAAACCCCCGGCAAACCTTCGTCTTGCGCCCACACCCTCTTTGGAATACTCGATCCCAGTAATATAGCCCCGCCCCCCACCGCAGCACGGCCAAAGAAACTTCGCCGTGATAATGCCGCGATAAGCTTGGAAGCAGGTGATCTATTCTTCATGTGTACTCCTCCTTCATCAGATTTTCTGATTCCATTTTCTGAAAGACGCTTTGGAAGTTCGCCGTTGAGTAGGTCGGCAAATGGACCGCGCTGAGCGAAGCTGATAGGAGTGCGCCGCACCTCTTACCGACGGTCCGCCGCGAGTCCTGGGCAAATGGATTGTCCAAGACCTTTGGTGCAGGGCAACTTTGCTCCATGAATACGGCTTTGTCAAGTGGGAAATCGCAATGAATAATTGTCTGCGATGTGGCCCTCGCTTGCTGGAGAGCGCACCGACTCGGGTTCAACTGAGTCCTGGAATCGGGGACGCTAAATCCCTTATAGCGGACGCAATCTGCGAGGGCTGATACAACCATCGCGTTACTCCCGGATCAATGAGCAAACCGCATCTCCCAATCAGTAATCGCGAAGACCTTTTGGAAACGAACTCTAAGTCAACGTTGCTGAACTTTTCGTGGCTGGTCACTTCGCACGATTTGATATGAGTCGGGTATCAGTTTGGCGGCAATGTATCCGAGTCTTGCATTTCACGACTAAGCACTCCTGTCGAAGGGCACGGACTGATTCTCGCTGCGCCGGAAATGCCACCAACGGAACCTAAGATCTCGTCGCACCAGCAAAAAACGTCCTGCCATTGAACGACGTTCCGCATGCGCCGCATGCGACTACTTATGTCTCTTTCGTCCATCTCCAATGCACGGTAAAGACCATTCGCGATTCCTTCGGCGTCATATGGGTTCACCAACAGCGCGCCATTTTTCAACTGATGCGCTGCCCCAGCAAACTCACTGAGGATCAAGACACCACGTTCATCGACGCGGGATGCACAGAACTCCTTGCAAACCAGGTTCATTCCATCCTTTATAGGGGTAATCAGCGCAATATCAGCAGCACGATAGAAAGAAACGAGTTCTGATCGAGAGAGATGCCGATTCAAATACTGGATTGGCGCCCAGTTCGGCTGGCCGAAACGCGCGTTTACTGAATCGACGAGGCTTTCTAACTGATTTTTTAGCTGCGAATACTGGCGCATGCCCTCCCGGCTCGGAACCGCAATTTGAATTAGCGCAACTTGCCGGTGTAGCCCTGGGTAACGCTCAAGCAGGACAGAAAATGCTTTGATTCGTTCCAGAATGCCCTTTGTGTAGTCGAGGCGATCAACGCCGAGAACAATTCGACAGCCGTTCATGCCCTGGCGAATCTTCTGAGCTTCACTGACCACAGCTGGATCTATGCTGGTGCGTTTGAAGTCCTCGAAATCAATTCCAATCGGAAACGTTCCTATAGAGGTTTCCTCAAACTTTCGAACAACCGAGAGTTTGCTGCCAATTTTTTTAAGGCTCGCATCCGGGAACACGCGTCGCACGCATCTCACAAAGTTATATCGATCGCGAGAACTTTGGAATCCGACGAGTCCAAAACCCAACAAACCATCCAGGATATTTCTTCGCCATGGAAGTTTCTCAAAGACGTCTGCGGGTGGGAATGGCACGTGATGAAAATAGACTAAATTTCTGCGGTCGAACTCCTGGCTGAGCAGGCGGCCTTGCAACATAAGATGGTAGTCATGCACCCAGATAATGTCATCCTGGCAGGCTCTCGATCTGACCGCCTTACAAAAATACCCATTGGCGGCCTGGTAGCGACGCCAATATCTCGGCTCAAAATTGCAGCGAGACTGCAGATCATGAAATAAAGGCCAGAGAATTTCGTTGCAGAACCCGGCATAATGATCATGCCTCAATGCCGCTGGAAGGAAAACCGGCGACAAGTCGAACCCTTGAGAGCGAGACGCCGACACCAGCAGCGTGTCTGCCTCTGGGTCGTCAGCAGAACCAATCCAGCAGCCATGAAGCCGTTGCAGTAGAGGACGCATGGCAGAGACAAGCCCTCCGCTGCTGCTACGGATTTGACAGCCATCTGCGACTCTTTCAATCGTCACCGGCAGCCGATTTGACACTACGATCAAACGCTTCATATTCCCCTCCCGATGTGCCGGACTAGAGAAACAACAAGTAATCGTGCGAATGGAGTCGGGTGATTTTCCTCACCCTGAACACCGTCCCATCACACTTGCAGAATCAGCAGCAAAAAGGAGTTAGCAGAGAAGGACGCAACTAAAGCCGGCATTACTTGCGCAGGAGGTTCGAACTGAGGGAGGCATTGCCGAACTAAACGACAGCGGTCAGATGGACCGAGGCGGCGATGGTGTGCAGCGTTATCGCAATGCCAACAAAAACAGCGCACGCGGCCTGCCACGCACGTAATGCTGTCGGCTGCAAATCCACTGAGGGGGCGATAAAAACAATCGCAACCACAATGATCGCAATCACAGCCAGCCATGCATATTTGTTGCGCAGCATACCTACATTATTTTGTCACGGCAAGGCTGGTGAATCAAGGCGGAGCCAGTAGAATGTCCCGTTTTTGCGATAAGGGTAACACCCCAAAGTTCAGGGCCGAATTCTAAGTTTCTGCAATACCTGAGGCTCCATTTTCACCTGCGTCTTTTGGCTTAAACCATTTGCCCACAAAAATATCGGTGGACGAATATACGATGATGGACGTTATTACGGCCAGGCCAACGAGGTGAGCGAGGTGGCCGAAACCAGCCTGCAAGATAAGGATTCCGTAAACTACAGAAGCGAATCCTTTCGGACCGAACCACCCAACGACCCATATCTCTCGTCGGGTCAATTCCGTGCCCGCCATGGCCAAAAGGATTGCGAGAGGCCTAACTGCAAAAGTTGCGAGTACTACAAATGCGTAGTCCCATGGAGAGAGCGCCACAAAAAAGCGAGGCGCCATTGCCGCACCAAAAAGTAGCAATGCAAGCAGTTTCAGAAGTTCGGCTACTAGCTCTCCGAACCTCTCAAACGCCTCCGCAACTTGAAGACTCAGGCTAGCAACCGTGATTCCGGCCGCAAAAGCTCCCAGGAAGATATTTGCCCCCGAGCGATAACAAACCGCAAGCACCAGCAAGCCAATGGCAAATGCGTTCAGGGGCTCGAACAACCCGACTGCATTCAGAAACCTGCTCTCCTGCAGCTTGATCACCAACCAAGGGACGACAATTCCAACAACGATCCCAAGCAAGAGTTCGAAAACTGCCGAACGTAGCTCGCCCTGCTTGCCTCCGAGATGCGGAAGTAATAAAAGGACAACTGGCAGAGCCAAACCGTCATTGAGCCCACTCTCGATGTTAAGCACGCGCTTGACGGAATTCGGGACTCCTTCAAACCGGAAAACTGCAGAGACGAACACGGGATCCGTTGGGCTCAATACGGCCGCAACCAAGAAGGCCTGGAGCCAGTTTGTGTGCAGCAACCCGTGGCCGATCAGTGCAATTCCAGCAATGGTGAGCGGCATTCCTATCAACAGCGCGCGGCCAGACAAATGCCAGAATTCAGCAACGCACCTGAGTCCCCCGGTGCGAATTCCGTCGGTAAACAAAATGCTGAAAAGGGCCAGCTCCGCGATCCGTCGAAGAAGGTCCGGAGGCACGTCCGGCACTTTTCCAAACAAGTTTCGTCCTACCATGAAACCTGCGGCTAAAAATAGGACCGATGATGAGAGCACGCTCTTCTCGGCAATTTCGGAAACCAGTACCGCAATTACCAGGACTAGGCAGAAAATAAGAAAGAGTGTCAGATTGGACTCCCTGGCTGAGAACTGCTTGCCACATACGACCAGCGCGATTCTCTAAGCATATTTCGGCTGTAAAGCGATGCACCCTTCAAGAAATATGTAATTGTCGCGCAATCCTAGAAATGCGGTGTGAGCCAGGCCGTTCTTCCGTCTTTAGACTAGCTACGCGGCTTGTCGTTGTTGAATCTTGCGTTCTCGCGTCTTTTTCGTGCTTGTACTGAGGCATTCTCTCCTTCCAACCCTTCTCAATTAGGAACGAGTTCACGCCGTATGACGTACCAAATCCAATAATCATGCCCACTTGCATCATGAACCAAAACACAGCTTCATTGACCTTAAGGTGCGGATTCGGGAAAAATACAAAATACGTCAATACTGCCCAAATCGACATACCTGCTTGGAAAGCAACGATCGACAATATGTCCGCGCGAATGGCGGCGACCAGCCCCTTGCCAAAAGATAAACCGCGCATTGGCACTATTGTGAAGTACTGGAAAGCGACCCCAAAGGCCCATGCAAGCAAGAAGTCGAGCAGGAGGCGCGTCCCAAGTTCACCACCGGCAATCACTAGACCTAGCCCAAAGATCCACCATTCGCCAACGATATCCCCGAGCGTACATCCAGCGCCACAATGGCTAGCCGCAATTGCGATCTGCTCGCGCGTCGGACCAGTCTTGCCAGAGTCTCTCGGCATCTCGCGAAAGCCGGTAGTTTGCTCTCGTCTGAGCTCGGTTTCTATCTCCCTCTGCATCTCCTCCTGATGCTGACTCGTGAATTTAAATCCGGAGTGGAAGTAGCCCCATAGCCCGACCAGCCCGAAGTACAGGGCGGTGATTGGCCATACGAAGTTCATGACCATCATCTTCTGTGGCCGGCTAAGCTCGTGGACGGTAATGATCAGAGCACATAAAAAGGAAACGCCCAAATACAACCAGGCCAGGACATGAAGCCACTCGGGATAGTTAGCCATGAGCTTCTGATGCAGAGAGCCCTCAATGCGAACAGCTCGTTCATCGAAGTGTGCAGAAAGTTGTCAACTTTCCCACTGGACTTGGCTGGATCCGGTTCAGCAGCTTCAGGGGGATGCTTTCAGACCTCTGTTCTTAAACTGAATTGCTATTGAGGTCCCGAGTGTTCAGACAGAGTGCGTCTGCAACCCGACATTCCGCGAAGCCTCGGCGAGATGAACGAGAAGATTCTGACCCAGAGATCTGAATCCGAGACTCGGCCAGCGAGTACTTGGCGACATTTTCGAGAGGGGGAAATCGATCGCAGTTTTAGTTAGCGATAGAACCGGTCCCGCAACCTCCCCTGATTCTGCTCGCATCATGGTCGTGTAAAATTCGCTGACGGGAATGGAAAAACCCACTCAGCAGAAACAACAGATCAAGCAGCGACTGCGCTTGACGCACGATGCCTGGCGCCGCATCTCCAGCAAAATTGACCCCTCGTGTTCGGTTGCCGGCTATAAAACTCGCCTGCTGTACTCGTCTGCCGGTTCGGTTAATTCGCTGCTGGCAAAAATGCAAACCGTTGCGCACGCGGAGGCCATCGCAAAAGCTAAAGTCCCTCCGCCCATTTTTTTATTGGGCTTTTGGCGGTCGGGAACAACTTTCCTCCACGAGTTGTTCTGCTGCGACACTCGCTTTGGATTCCCCAGCACTTACGCCTGCATGAACTCCGCCCATTTCCTGCTCACCGAGCAAGGATTCCACAAACGCCGCGGCAAACAAGAAGCCTACCGCCCAATGGACAATATGCAGTACTCCTGGACCTCGCCGCAGGAGGACGAGTTCGCTTTGCTTTGCATGGGCGCTCCTTCACCATATGAAGTGCTGCTGGTGCCTTCGCTGATGTCCGCTCCGCAGCTGCTGCTAGACCTGCGACAGCGCTCAGTTGAAGATCAAGACCGCTGGCGGCGCGCGCTTCAATTCTTCCTGCGTGAACTCAGCGTCCAACAAAGCAAACCGATGGTGCTTAAATCGCCTACGCACGGATTCAGGTTTCCCTTATTACCATCCCTTTTTCCAGAGTCGCACTTCGTGATTATCGAACGCAATCCGTACGA
This sequence comes from Terriglobales bacterium, assembly GCA_050746025.1. Lineage (GTDB taxonomy): Bacteria > Acidobacteriota > Terriglobia > Terriglobales > Acidobacteriaceae > Gp1-AA145. The sequence continues at coordinate 38,193 of JBOGLH010000018.1, forward strand.
AGTGTTTGCCTCCAATCTCAAACTCTGGCAAACCTTGTTGGATATGTATAGCCTCGAATCCGCTTCGTCAGAGCAGATCGAAAAATTTGTTCTGGCCGCATATCTGATTCATGAAGAAGCGATAGCTGAAGGCATTCGCAAAATACCGCCGGAAAACGTCGCGCGAGTGAAATATGAACACCTCGTCGCCGCTCCCCTCGCGGAAATGAAACGCATTTATTCTGAACTGAAATTGCCCGGCTTTGAAGATGTGCAGCCCGCGTTTCAACGATACATTGCCAGCGTTACCGGCCATCAGCGCAATCGATTGGTGCTTTCACCTGCGCAGAAGAATTCAGTGGATGAAATGTGGGGAGCGCTGATTCGCGACAAGGGTTATGGCTGGCCTGGCAATTGGCTTACTTTGAAACCGTCAGCGTAGTCACGAGTGAAGAGTTTCGTCTCCGGCTTCTACATGCGGTTGTTCTTCATGTTTCGATCCCCGCAACTTACCAAAGAGTCCCGAAATCCCGCGCCGGATGCGATTGGCGAAAAGCAAAAACATCGCCCAAACCGCGGCTAACATCGGTAGGAGAACCGAAAAGAGCGTTCCTCCCGTCGGATCGCCATAAGCGTATACAGGAATGCCGAGCAAGAAAAAGGGAATCACAAATAGAATTGCGTAGCGCCGACTCATCCTTAATATTATATCGGCTAAAACGCTGGCCTCTATTGCGTCCCAGTATGCCTGAATTCACCACTGCACGTCCGGATACAGGCTCGGCAAGTGTATTGTGCGGTACGATTCCTGTCCGCTGACATCAAGCTCCCATACTAGCTGCGCCGGCTGTCGAGGCGTGACCTCGACCACTTCCGCATTCAATTTCTCTTGCGGCGCAAACATGGGCAGAAACGAAAGCGCGATCGCAATCACTGCGTAAAAGCTCGGCCGATTAACCCGCCGCAGCGCCAACAACACACTTCCGCAAACATCAGTTCCCGCTGCTTCAGGCTTCAGAGATTCCTGAGCCAGCACCAAAACTCCGGCATCAATTACCAGTCCAATAGCTAGCGCCAGCAGACCCAGCCCTGGAAACAACGCAACCAACACGAACAAGGGAATAATCGCGAGCGGGAGAAAGGTCTTCGGTATTGGCGAATAGAAAATTATCAGCACCGCTATTAGGATCGGCAGCTCTTCAAATATCAATGTTGCCAGCGGTAACTTGTGCTTTTCAATTCGAACTATGTGCTCTGACGGACTGGAAATGTCGAAAAATATATTGCTCGTCGGGGTCTCCATAGTTACGCCGCCCCAGTAAGAGTACGGGACAATTCGCGACCACAAGAGCCGCGCCGTGCGTTCAGCTTCGTTGATCGCAAAAACTGCCGGCCGGCTGTAGCAATCAGGAACATGGCGACCAAAAAATGTCATCCAGGGATACTGCACCTCGCCCACATTTGAAGGACAGATGTTCCCACTAAAATCGGGGAACCGGTTATTTCCGTTGTCGAAGACTGCAAGCCGCGATTGTCCGCCGCTCTGTCCGTAAAAGAAATTTGCATAGTGCTGTGCGAAAAACCAATCTGCCGGAGAGGTGGAATCGAGCAGGGTGAAATCTCCCTGGTACCCGAGTCTCCACACAACATCTCCCTTGCCCGCTCCCTTTGCATAATCGATCTTGATGATCCACGACTGATTGCGCAGCGAGAGCACGATATTCCCGTCATCCGCGGAATACGCGATAGTATTGGCGTGCGTCCAGTCGGGAAACAACATGGGATCTCGGTTCACATCCAGATGATCGAACGAAGACCATGCCCACGCGGGTTTGTAATTCGGATCTAAATCGACAATGGCGTCGCCCAAAACGCTGGTTACTCCGCGATGTCCGGGCAAGTTAGTGAATTGTTTTCTGGTGTTCACCAATACAAGAAGATGGCCATTGGGCAGTGCCTCAATGTCGTGATGAATGGCATTGGCTTTCCATGTATAGCCGGCTTTCAAAAGCCAATCGTTAAGTTGGTTTACAGTAAATTCGTGAATGGTTTTGCCGGCAAGATCAATCTCCCGAACCAACCCCCCAGGGCCACTAGTGCCACCGAATAGCACCAGAAGGAAATGGCCGTTGGGCAGCAGCTTTATCGGCTGAGCGGTGCCCAAACGCTCATCGAAATCGTAGTACCAGATCAACTCTCCAACAGGATTCAGCGCTACCACGCGCAAAAAGTTTCCGGGATTATTCGGCGGCGGATTCAGTGAGACCAGCTCAATCCCCGGCGTCGGCGTAACCCCCGACGGCAAAGTCACCGCCATCACCGGGATGCGGCCCGCCGGAGCTGCCCCCGTCTGAAACACCTGATCATCATCAAGATATTTCGATCCGTCAGCACGCCTCACTACAGCTCGCATGTGATAGGTGGAGTTCTGTTTCATTCCCGCCACCAGGATGGAAACGGTGGGCGCAGTAGCAACTACGGCAGAAGTAGTGAATCCGTAATTCGTATCCGGGCCAAATTCTACCGACGCTGAAGATCCCGGCGGCACCGCAAGCTTGTATTCCGCTACGAGGGCATTTTGCGTGTGAACAACAGAACCGGCAGCTGCGCCGCCGCAGCTCGCATGACACAAACTCAGGATCAGGGCCGCGGTCGCGAACATGGTTGCTGAATTATACGGGGCGTCTCCGCCGCCTGGCTTTGGTCCTCTGAGCGTTCTCTGCGGTTAAATACTTACCGGGTTTCTCTATGCGTTTTCCTCTGTGTTACCTCTGTGTGGCGGGTGGCCCTCGATAAGAACGAAGTCTATGTCAAGCACAAACCTATCCTGCCGGTGTTTTGGCACCGTTGTTTTGCCGCCAGAGAAAGGTTGAGGACCAAGACTCTGGAAAGTAAAATCTCACGCTAATCACTAGCGGTGGTGATCCTTCTCCTTAGAAAGATCGTTCCACCAACCATCGATACGGTCTGAACTGCGACCATGATTCTTCTATGTGAACATCCCGTCCACTACGGGATGCGAGAGCGCCCAATCAACTTAACGGTCTAGCTTGCGCCGACCAGGGGCACCCGCGGGCTGCTCTCGATATGCACGGCTTTCTGGGAGTTCTGATCGGTGCGTAGCACCCAGTAAAGCCGTACGGCCAATTTGCGTGCCGCAGCCACCTTGGCGATTGCCTTGGGCTTGTTGCGGCACAGGTGAACGTATTGCTTGTGAAACTGCGGGTCGAACCGGATTACGCTCTGCGCCGATTCGACCAATAACATTCTGAGGAAGCT
>JBOGLH010000019.1:0-6250 GCA_050746025.1 Terriglobales bacterium
TCCGGCGAAAAGAAAATTCGCACCGAAGGCTTGTGGGTGAAGTGTGAAGGCTGCCGGCAAATCATCTGGAAGAAGGACCTCGAAGATAACCTGAACGTTTGCCCCAAGTGCGGCAAGCATTTTCGAATCGATGCCCGCACCCGACTGTCGAATCTTTTCGACAATGGCGAGTACGAAGTCTTCAGCGACAATCTGAGTTCCACCGATCCTCTGAAATTCGTTGACCTCAAGCCTTACGCAGAGAGGCTCCGCCACGCCCAGGAAGATACCGGCCTGACGGACGCGGTCATCAACAGCCGCGGCAAGCTGAATGGCCGTCCCATCATTATCAGCGCCATGGAATACAGCTTCATCGGCGGCAGCATGGGGTCGGTCGTCGGGGAAGTGATAACCCGTGCGGTTGAGCTGTCGCTTGAGAGCAAGCAGCCGCTCATCATAATTTCCGCGTCAGGCGGCGCGCGCATGATGGAAGGCGTGCTCAGCTTGATGCAGCTGGCAAAAATTTCTGCCGCGCTGGCGCGGCTTGATGAAGCTCGTGTGCCTTACATTTCCGTCCTCACCGATCCCACAACCGGCGGTGTGACCGCGTCATTTGCCATGCTCGGCGATCTCAACATCGCCGAACCCGGCGCGCTGATTGGCTTTGCCGGCCCACGGGTGATCGAACAAACCATTCGCCAGAAACTTCCGCCCGGATTCCAACGCAGCGAATTTCTCCTCGAGCACGGAATGCTCGACGCCGTCGTCCACCGCAAAGAGATGAAGAGCTATATCGCCCGCGCCTTGGACTTTATGACACCAGCAGTCGCGTAGAGTTCTGAGGTGGAATTGCCGGGCACTTCCTTCCCTTCTTTTATTTTTTCTGGCCGCGTTGTTTCACGAGATCGCGCACTACCTGCAGGAACGACCTGGCCTGCGCACGCAGTGGGCGGTGGCGAGGATGGATTAGGTCCAGGCTGCGGTGTAGGGGCTCGGCGTCGATCAGCTTGATGGTGCGCAAGTCGCCGCGGCGGATTTCGGGCGCGACTGCCATGAGGGGTAAAAATGCCATCCCCAAACCCCGCTCGACCATGCGTTTGGCGGTTTCAATAGTGTCCACCTCCAGCGCGACATTGGGCACGAGACCGGCCTGGCGAAAAAGGCCGCGAGTCAAAGTCCAATCGCTCGATCCACGCTCGAAAAGAATCAAAGGCCATGCGGCGACGTCGGCGAGGCGGGCGCGACCGGATTTTTTAGGAAGCCGATCGGGATTGGATACGAGCAGCAGAGGATCATCGCGCAGAGGGATGGTTTCAACTTCGGGATGCTGCAACGAACGCGCCAGGCCGATTTCGGCTTCCTCGCCCAGAACCATTTCGAGAACTTCTTTCGAGTGTCCGGGACGAATGCTGATGCTGACTTTGGGAAATGCCTTTTGAAATTTCTGCAGAACGTCAGGCAGGAAATAAACAGAGATTGAAAGCCCGGCCGCGATCTGCAAGGGGGCGTCGGTGCTGGGATCGAGCTGGTGAACCGCCTGGCGCGCGACTGAGGCGGTCTTCAGCAGCTGCTCGGCATAGGGACGCAAAATTCGGCCGGCACTGGAGAGAGTAAGAGTATTGCGGGAGCGTACAAACAAAGGTACGCCTAGAGACTCTTCGAGCGCTTTGATACGCGAGCTGATGGCTGGCTGGGAGAGCCGCAAGGCTTCCGCTGCGCGGTGGAATCCGCCGAAGCTGGCAACGGCGAGGAAGGTCTCGATTTGGGCGATTTCCATAGTTTCGACTCAACAAGGGTTGTGGGGCGACGGGCGTCTCGCCCGTCGAAACTCGCATGCGGCTGACGGGCGGGACGCCCTCCCCCACAACCTTTCCCAATATAGCCAACCCCACCTAAGTCTGACAACATATTTTTATCAGGTAAAGCCTGTACGATAGATGTTTTCTATCAGTCTAATCCAAAGGTTCCGTTTGACCGAATCGTCCGGCACCCAAAGAATGAGTCTGGCGCGAGGGCGAAAAAGCCACTTTCGCCAGATCCGGCGCCAGGGGCGGTTTTGAGGCCCGCTTAGGAGAGACAGATGGCTACAGTTTCGAGCGTAGGTACGGAGATCAGTGGATTTCAGGTGAATACGACACCGGCGGATTTCAATGCCGATCGTGATCTTCCCGAGGGATTTTTAGAGTTTTTCCGGCCGTTGCACGAGAAATTCTCAGCCCGGCGCGAGGAGTTGGTTGCCGACCGAGCCATGGTGCTGGCGGATTCACATGCGGGTAACAAGCCGGTGCATCGATATCCGGGAAATGCGGTGCGGAATGGCTGGGAGATCGAGCTGCCGGAATGGTGCCAGGACCAGCGCAATCAGATGACCGGGCCGGCGGATGATGCTGAGCTGGTGGTAAAGATGCTGAACTCCGGCGCGCCCGGGGTCATGCTTGACCTCGAAGATTCAACGGTCAATGAGTGGGAGCACCAGCGGCTGGGTGTGGAAAACGTGCTGGCGGCGCTCCGCGGCACATTGACCTATGCGGACAAGAAACGCGACCGGCTGGCCGGCATTCAACCCAGTGCGACCGTGATCTGGATTCGGCCGCGAGGCTTGCACATCCGGCAAGCAGGAATTTTCGAAGAACCCACCTCAGCTTCCCTGTTCGATGTGGCGCGCATTGCGTTTCGCGCTGATCCGAGCGAACTGAAGCATCCGCTGTGCTTCTACATTCCGAAGTCGGAGTCAGCCGAAGAAGCGCTGTGGTGGCGCGATGTATTTCAGGCGATCGCCGAAGCCCGGGGATGGCCGCGCAATTACATCAAATGCATGGCGCTGGTCGAGTCGCACCCGCTGGCGTTCCAGATGGAAGAGTTTCTCTACAACCTGCGTGACCACATCCTGGGATTGAACCTTGGCCGCTGGGATTACATGGCCAGCCTGATTCATTTCAATCTTAATGATCCCGATTGGGTCTTTCCTGACCGCAATACTATTCCACACGACGTTCCGTTCTTCCAAAACCTGCGCGAGCTGATGCCGGAAATCTGCCACAAGCGTGGCATGCTGGCGATCGGCGGAATGACGGCGCTTTATCCCAGCCGCAGCGACTCGGAACTAAATACGCGAGCTCTCGAGGTTCTAAAAAAAGACAAGAAGAACGAAGCGGTGTGCGGCATGGATGGCGCGTGGACGGGCCATCCTGATCAGAACCAGATCGCTCTCGATCAGTTCCCGTATCCCAATCAGTTGAATGCGCGGACGCCGCAAAGCGAGCGCTATCCGAACTTGCGGCCAGCGCTGAATGGAATTGGCAAGAACACAGTGGCCGGGACACGCGCGGCGGTTCGGACGATCATTCGCTATCGCAATGGCGTGCTGAACGGCAAAGGCGCCAGCCTGCTGGATGGTTACATGGAGGATCTGGCTACTGACCGTATTTACCGGCTGATGGTTGCGCAGCGCATGCGGCATGGTGGGGTGACGGATGAATCTGGAGGGGTGGTTCCCCACACTGCCGGGTTTGTCGGCCGGCTGTTCGACGAGGAACTGGAGAACCTACTTTCGGATGCGAATCGCAAGGACGAAGGCAATGGCGAGACTCTGCGAGAGGCACGACGAATTGCTGAGGCCATGGTGATGAACGAGGAGTTTGATCCGATTTAGTTGGAACCCAAAAAGCTTTTTACCACAGAGGAACACTGAGGTTTGCGCAGAGGAAGATGGGAAGCACGGCAGCGAGTGAGTTCAAAAATAAGAGGCTCTTATGAGCAGCAACGGAAAAACCACAAATCGAAACGGCAAAATGAATTGGGAGTCCGATTCGCGCTGGCAAGGCATTACCCGGCCTTATACCTGGGCAGACGTCGAGAGTCTCCGCGGGTCGATGCGGATTGAACACTCGCTGGCGCGGCATGGCGCTGAGACTTTGTGGAATCTGTTGCGAGCGGAGCCTTACGTGGCCGCACTGGGCGCGATGACAGGGAACCAGGCCATCCAGCAGGTGTGCGCTGGATTGAAGGCAGTTTATGTCAGCGGGTGGCAAGTTGCCGCCGACGCGAATAATGCAGGCGAGATGTATCCCGACCAGAGTTTGTACCCGAGCGATAGCGTTCCCGCCATGGTGCGCAAGATTAATCGGGCGCTGCAGCGTGCGGACCAGGTCCACCACAGCGAAGGAAAGAATGGAGTCAACTGGTTTGCGCCGCTGGTTGCCGATGCCGAAGCCGGTTTCGGCGGGAACCTGAATGCGTTCGAGCTGATGAAGGCCATGATCGAAGCCGGCGCCGCCTGTGTCCACTTTGAAGACCAACTTTCATCGGCGAAAAAATGTGGGCACCTGGGCGGCAAGGTCTTGGTGCCGACGTCAGAGGCAATCCAGAAGCTAGTAGCAGCGCGACTGGCGGCAGACGTGATGGATGTGCCCACGCTGATCCTGGCTCGCACGGACGCGAACAGCGCGTATCTCCTCACCAGCGACATCGATCCTCGTGACCGCGTGTTCCTGACGGGTGAGCGTACCAGCGAAGGCTTCTTCTGCATCCACGGCGGGCTCGATTCAGCCATTGCCCGCGCCATTGCGTACGCGCCATACGCCGACCTGATCTGGTGTGAAACATCGGAGCCGAATCTCGAAGAAGCGCGACGCTTTGCCGAAGCCGTACGCGAAAAATTTCCCAGCAAGATGCTGGCGTATAACTGCTCGCCATCATTCAACTGGAAGAAGAAGTTGGATGAGGCGACGATTGCGCGCTTCCAGAAAGAGCTGGGAGCGATGGGCTACAAGTTTCAGTTCGTTACGCTCGCGGGGTTCCATGCGCTGAACCTGAGCATGTTCGACCTGGCACAAGGGTACAGAGAAACCGGCATGCAGGCCTACTCGCAATTGCAACAGAAAGAATTCGCCTGCGAGGCAATCGGATATGAAGGCGCAAAGCACCAACGCTTCGTCGGCACGGGATACTTCGATCTTGTGGCGAAGATCGTGGGCGGTGGGGCTTCATCGACAGTAGCACTCGAGGGATCGACCGAGGTGGAGCAATTCTTTCCCATGCCTGCGGCGATTGAAATGGCGCGTGAGGAAATCCTTCTTCCGTCGGGAGATTGAGACGGCTCGTCGAGCTAAAGCGCGCGTTGGAAACGCCGAGCTTGACGGAGCTATGAATCGCAGCTCCTCCACACTGGCCACGGTGCCCAAACGCCAGCCGACGCCCTGTCTGCCAGCGGGGGTCACCAAATCCGGCATCTGGCGCGGATTTCCACAGTTGACAAGCTTGGAATCGAGGAGCTAAATAGCTTGCGGCGAGTTTCCACGCTCAACGAATTGCAGAGCGTTCAGCCACGGGGCTGAAAGTCGCTGAGAAAAAAGGAAACCTCCCCAGGAGCTAACATGAATAAAGCTGATCTTATTGACCGGATCGCATCGGGTTGCGGCGTAAGCAAGACCCAAGCCGCCACCGCCATTGACACAACCGTAGACAGCATTACTTCTGCCTTGAAGAAGGGCGATCGCGTCGCCTTAATCGGGTTTGGCACATTCTCGGTCTCGCAGCGGAAGGCGCGCAATGGCCGCAATCCGCAGACCGGGGCCACCCTAAAAATTGCTGCCCGTCGCGTAGCCAAATTTACAGCTGGCGCGGACCTGAAGAAGGCCGTCAACCGCGGCAAATAAGTACGGGTTAAGTTGAAGCTAAAAACGGCAGGGGGTCGGCCCTGCCGTTTTTGTTATTGGACGGTCGATCTCGCGATCATGCAGTTGTGAGCGATAACGCCTGATTGCGATACTTGCGAGCCGAAATCGTAGAATGGTGCCCTGGTTGCTAGCATGAAATACCGAATCGGTATATGGGCGAGCGCGGGCCTTGTTGTAATGAGCTTCTGGGCCATCTATTTTCTTTTGACGACCCCCATTCCGAAGGCTCCAGTGGAACCGATTGCTTGGACTCTTGCACGGTTAACTTGCCCAATCATGCTTGTCAGTTTTTACTTTCATTTTCCTGTTGGCATCGTTTGGGCTTTCGTTGCAAATGCCGCTACATATGCTTTGATCGGCCTGATCGTGGAAACCTTAAGGCGAAAACTGCATCACGCCAGATAATTCAAAACAACCAGCACCTGCCATCCCTCCGTCTCAGGAGTGGCGCGCACATCGCTGGTGTTAAATCGCTTCTCTGACAATGTCGGCGGTGTCAAGCTCTTTGTAAGCGTACTAATCCGTGCACTCGGAAGAGCGCGCCATTTCGCTCTAGTTGAAAAACAAGTACCAGTGCCAACCAAGGCTCGCTC
>JBOGLH010000020.1:0-13132 GCA_050746025.1 Terriglobales bacterium
GGACTTATACGCAGCCTGTGTGGTACGCCGGAGGCACCACGCCGCTGATCTCATCGCCCGCGGTCGAGCTTTCTGTGCCGGTAGCGCACGCGCACAACATGGCACACATGGAACGCATGGAACGGGAACACGAGCGCGCTGAAGGGCAAAGCCGCGCATGGATCTATTACGCATCTGAAGAAGAGACCGCGAGCACGGTAGACGCATCCACAGCTGCGCGAAACGGACGGCATGCGACTCGCACGATTACCAACCAGGACGTCGATCAGCAAAATTCGAAGAACGGTTTCGTGAAGTACGACGGCAAAACCGAGCAGATTAAGTAGCACCGGCCATGAGGGCGGACATCCACGTCCGCCCAGTTCTTTCCGATCTACCTCACCTCTGCACCAACGCGTCCAGTGCATTAAAGAATTCCGGATAAGAAATCACCGCAGCGTCGGCTCCCCTGATTTCCGTCTCCCCATCGGCGCGTAGTGCCGCTACCGAAAAGGCCATCGCAATCCGATGGTCCCCGAAGGAGTCGATTGAAGCGCCATGCAATTTCTGTCCACCAGGAATACGTAATCCGTCTTCGAGTTCTTCCACCTTTGCCCCCATGGCTCGAAGATTAGTCGCTACACTCGCAATGCGGTCAGACTCTTTTACGCGCAACTCCCGTGCATCACGGATTTCGATTCCCTCGGATGTGTACGGCGCAATCGCAGCCAGCACAGGAATTTCGTCGATGAGCGCAGCGGTATCTTCGCCAACCACGCGCGCGCCTTTTAAACCCTCGCCTTGGGCCTGCACCATCCCTACCAGCTCGCCATGTTGTTCCCGCAAGTCGGTGGGTGTGATCTTTAATCCTAGCCCAATCAGAAAATCGAGCAAGCGCGTCCGCGTCGGATTCAGTAGCAATCCGGAGATTGTGAGCTGCGATCCGGGAAACAATCCGGCAGCACAGAGAAAAAATGCCGCGCTTGAAAAATCACCGGGCACAGCGGCTTCGATGGCCTTCAATTTCTCGCCTCCGGTAATGCTCACATCCTTCATGCGACGTTCCAGGTGTGCGCCAAAGGCTTCCAGTGCGTGTTCCCCATGATCGCGAGTCTGAATCGGCTCGACCACACGAGTTGTCCCTTCGGCGTACAGGCCGGCAAACAGCAACGAAGTTTTGACCTGCGCGCTGGCCACCGGCAACCGGTAGTCAATTGCCTTAAGGTGTCCACCCGTGATCCGCAGCGGGGGCCGGCCATCTTTCGCAGAGGTGATCTTTGCGCCCATCATTTCGAGCGGATTGATGATCCGTGCCATGGGCCGGCGGTGCAGTGAGTCGTCGCCGGTAAGCTCTGAAGCAAAATCCTGCCCGGCAAGAATTCCGCTCAGCATGCGCATTGTCGAGCCGGAATTCCCGCAATCGAGCACGCCTGTGGGGCTTTTCAATTTTGCGCCCTGCCCGTAAATTGCGACTGCATCGCCAATTCGCTCCCACTTCACGCCTAGAATTTTCAAGCACTCCAGCGTACTGGCACAATCTGCTCCGCTCGAAAAATTTTCTAGTTTGGTCAAACCGTCGGCAATGGCGCCCAACATCGCGTAACGGTGGGAGATGGATTTGTCCCCCGGCAGGCTCATAGATCCACCAAAACTCTTGGCCGCGCGAACCACTACAGATTTTTTCTCAGGCATGGGTTCATTCAATATATCGAAACTTTGCAGCTTGGTATGGTGCCGAACGGACACGTCTGCCTGGCCTCTCGCGATTAGGCAAATGTAAAGGACACTATCGACCAGTAATTGAAGTTAGCGGCGTGCCATCAAATCCAGAAATTGCCGCAGCAACTTTCCTACGTCTTCCGGTTGCTCCCAAGGAGAGTAATGTCCGGCTTTGGCGATCACCTTCATCTGAGCTCCAGCGATGTTCTGCTTCATGAGTTCAGCTTCGGGAACGCCGGTCGAATTGTCTTCATCTCCGGTGATGACTAACACCGGCGCATTGATAGTTTTCAACGTGGACACTGAATCGGGACGCTGGGCCATGCCGCGCTGGACTCCTGCAACATTTTCAGCCGACATCTTCCGCATCATGCGGAGAGCGCCTTCGACCAGGTCCGGGCGCGAGTGGCGCGTGGTTTCAGCCAAAACTTTCGTTAACATGCCTTCAAAAAAAGGCTCAGTGCCGTGTTGCACAACGTCATCGGCTGCCTTCAGGCGGATGGCTCGAGCATCGGCCGTGTCGGCTGGAGCCTTGGTATTGCACAAAACCAGGCCGCTAACGCGATCTCTAAATCGCCGCCAGAATTCAAAAATCGAGTAGCCACCGATCGACACGCCGATCAATGGGGCGCGATCAACTCCGGCGTCCGTCATTACGTGAGCAACATCAAGCGCGTGCTTCTGCATGGTCGCAGGACCATTACCGAGGCCAGATTCCCCGTGGCCGCGTAAATCCGGCATGATCAGCCGATAGCCGGAAGCTAAATATTTAGTGACTGGCAACCAGAATTCATGATTTACCGGGAAAGGATGGAGCAGCACAACCGGCGGCCCAGCCCCGGCTACATCGTAAAAAATATCGGCATCATCGCTGACGATCGTTTGCATTCCCGGATTATATTAGTCAACATTCGCCGAGGGTTTGCCAGGCAATTCGTGGACGCCAGGTGCGTCCTCGCCCGTGCAGTCATGACGCTACATCCACTTTTCGGGATTTATGGAAATGCCAGCCAGCCGCGTGGCGACGTCAGTAGAGTTCGGGTCGAACATAAGTTCGTAGCCCACTTGGAAAAATGCATAGGCCAAACAGCAAAACGCTGCCATGCATAGGACTCCGATGACACCTTCAAGTCCTCCCAAGCCTTCACCCAAGAGATCGGTTACGTCCATCTCTTGGAGGACACCATGTCCCAAGGCACGGAAGAAATTCTTTATAAACCGAACACTCTTGTCCCGCATATTCAAGCCTTATGAGTTCGGGACCACCTGTCCGTCCATCGCATTCGAGGTCAGCCGGTAAGGCTCTTCCGGCATCACGATCCACGCAATGGGATACGAGAGCAGGCCCACGCCAGTCACAACTGACGCGATCAGCCAGACCAGGCGTACGATCGTCACGTCGAGATCAAAGTACTCAGCGACGCCCAGGCAGACGCCTGCAACCTTGCGCCCTTCACGCGGACGCACCAGGCGCTTGCGAGCCACCACCCCGCCTACGCGGGTGCCGCAGTAGGCGCAGACATTGGCGTCATCCTGAATGGCTTTGCCACAGTAATTGCAGTACATAGTTCACCTCGCACCATAGGATACGCGCACTTTCTTCGGGATGTTCCGGGAAATTTTGCCAGCCATAAAGGCCATGCTAAGAGCCCTTGTACGGTTCCTTAATTCGCTTGCGCGCGATATCAGCCTGAGGAGAATGGGCGTTAACTTCGACCACGGCCTCGTATTTCCTAAGCGCTAAGTCGCGTTTCTGCAGCAAGTCATACATTTCGCCCGCGCCCAGAGCTGCCTTTTGTGCAATCGCCGGATCAGGTTTCTGGACTTCAGCTACCTGCTCATAAGCTGCAGCCGCAGCCGGGTAATTTTTTTGCGAGCGTAACAGATCCCCCAGCGTTGTCGCTGCGCTCTCATAGTGCAACCCCGCATAACGTCCGTTACGGCCGTCTTGCCACACTCTTCGATAAATCGACGCCGCCTCTCCTGGCTGCCCTTTCGCGTTCAGTAAATTGCCCTCTTCCAATGCGAATAGAACATTATGCGGATATTGCGGTTCCAGACTTCGTAGTATCTGCAAAGCTTCGTCGAAGCGGCGCTCTCGGCGCAGAAACACCACCAGTACGATCTTTGCGTCAATACTGGTTTCGCCGTTCCCATTCGCGGCCTGGTGAAGGTACTCCAGGCCTTTTTCCTTATTGCCACCCAATCCCACCATGCTCGACGCCGTCTTTACTGCCCACGGAAGGTTTCCCACAACATAATTGTGCGCACCCACGATCAGCTTTGCATCGACATTTCCTGGGTCTAGCTCCAGCACCTTTTCATGATCGTGCCGCGCGGCCACAGCATTCCGCAGCGCCGAAAACCAGGCATGCTCGATCAGCGCAGTATAGGTGGCGAACTCCGCCCGCGTTACTCCCCGGGCATAAAGCGCGCCTACGTCTTTCGAGTTCGTGCCCAGGCGCTGGTTCTCGATAGCCGTTGCCTTCTGGACCAGCGATTTGATCTGATCGCGGGTTTGAGGATCGGCGGACTCGTGCGCCGCATTAATGAAGCTGTCATTGGCATATTCGCCGGCGCTCAACGCTCCAATACGATAGAGCTCATGAAAAAGCACGGCATTTAGCAGATGATTGATGGAATCCGGATCATTGGGGTGACGCTGATACAGCAGCGTGAACTCCTGGATCGACCGGTCGTATTCCATGTCATAAAAGTGATCGAACGCCTGAGCGTTAAGCGGTTCTTTGGAGCGAAAAGAGAGCCGCGTGGGTCTGGACATTTCGGCAGCGGAAGCCGACGACAAAGTCCCGGTTTCAGATCGCTGGGCCCAGGCACAGCCGCTCACGATCATTCCGACGGCTAAGACTCGCGATGCAATACGGAGGGACAAGGAAAACCCGTTTTAACCCAAGCAGCAACTTACCAATAAGTTTATCGGAGAAATGCAATCGTTGCTGAACCGATTGGTACAGTTTGGTACAGTCCAAAAAACCGAAAACTCCAATACTGTTTAGAAACTTTGCACTATCAGAGTAATTCTTGCTCGACTATCAGTGTCGTTTGATTAAGATGGAAATGCTAACTGTTGCGAACAATGGCAGTTAGTTAGTTACCGTTTTGGAATTGCACGTGCCAATTCCATGTTCTCAGGATGTATTTATGAGTGACGCGGTCCGCGACGCCCACCAGGAGTTTTGGCGCCCTCCCCTGTCTCAGCCTGTTGCTGCGACAAATTTAGCCGAGTCTTGTAGGCGTTGCGGAACCGAGTTTATGGTCGGGGCCACGTTTTGTCATATATGTGGGACCGGTCGCCACCGCACCGACCTCGCACCCTCTCAGAGTTGGATCAAACACCTGGATTTCCTGCGAGCCTTGGAGTTCACCAGCGTCACAAACTGGTTCGGACTACCGCTTCCTACTTTGTGCGCTTTTCTTTTGGGAATTGCTTTCCTGATCGTAGCGCTCGCTATGGGATTTGTCAGCGTTCACGATACTGCCGACTTCGAAGCTGTCCAGTTGTGGAGGATCCAGTGGTTGATCGTCTCCTGCGCGTCGTTTCTAGCCGGCATCCTCCTGCGAAACCGCAAAGTGCAGAAATAAATCTCGCGGCCCTTACCTCAAACTTCCCCACTTCGGCCTCCCGTGATTCGATACATGTGATTTATCGGCCCTGGCCCTGGGCCGATTGAATAACTATTCTTGATAGCGGCTAAGACATAAGATTTGGCCAACAGCACGGCCAGTGACAGGGATTGCCCTAACGCCAGATGGCAGGCGATTGCGGTCGAAAAAGCACACCCAGTGCCGTGGGTGTTCGGCGAGTCGATCCGCTTTGCCCGATAGATTTGCACTGGCTCGCCTTTAACGCTCAGAACATCGATGGCTTGATCAAGATGCCCGCCTGTCACCACCACGACCTTGGCGCCCATCTCATGCAGGCGACGGGCTGCCGCTTCCATCTGGGTTGGGTTTTCCACTTTCATCCCGGTTAGGGCCGCGGCCTCATCAAGATTTGGAGTGATCACATCGGCCAATGGCAAGAGTCGCTGGATTAGTACCGCTACACCGTTTCGATCCAATAACTCCGCACCAGAGGACGATTTCAGCACCGGATCGAGCACCACGTTGTTCACGCTGGCGCTCTGCAAAAAATCGGCCACCCGAAGACCGGCCTCGCCGGTTCCCAACATGCCGATATGTACCGCAGAGACCTTTCCATCCCTCCGCAATTCGTCCAAGGTATCTGCGAGCACTTGGGGGTCTGTTGGCACCACCCTGCGGACCCCAGACGTGGACTGGATCGTCATTGCGGTAATCGCCGAAATTCCGTAACAACCATGGGTGGCAATGGTCTTGATGTCGGCTGTGACCCCAGCTCCTGATGAAGGGTCAAAACCAGCGATGGTTAAGACCATGGGTGGAGGTTTGGACATAGAAGCGACTCTACCAAACTCCAGTGCGGCAGAAACGTGGGGCGATGTTTGGCAGGAAGAGGCGTCGCGCTGATTCAAGTCACTGAAAATAGAGGATCAGCTTACTTTCGGTGTAAGTTGTTGAAAATACTATTACGAAAATATTGCACTCGGCTCCAAGTGGCGCGTTATTTACTCAGTAGTAAACAAGTAGGCACCTGATGAATCATCAACATAGCTCAGAAAAGCTGAGTAGGCGCCATACATTACTTCACCTATCTATAACTGTACTAAGGTACTTATACACATGCTTCCCAATTGACACCCCCCTACTGGCCCCGTAGCATTTTAGAGACTGAACGAACGTGTACCCGAATAGATCGAGTTTGGCAAACGGAGGATACTGAATGCGAGGACGAATAGCTCACGGAGTGGCCGCCGCGTTACTTGTAGGCTTAGTGGTGGCCCACGGTTCTATCAGCTCCAAGGCAGCCAGCGGCCCGAAATTGAGTCCGACTCAAGCCCCCCAAGCCCAACATAGTGTTCAGCCCTACCAGGTAGGCACCGCGTCGTGGTATGGAGACTATTTCGAAGGACGCCCAACCGCCAGTGGCGAACCTTTCAATATGTATGACATGACCGCCGCGCATCTGACCCTGCCGCTGGGAACCCTGGTTCGGGTCACCAACCTGCGCAACCATAGGTCTGTAATCGTGCGGATTAACGACCGCGGCCCCTATGTTGACGGCCGTATCGTTGACCTTTCTTATAATGCAGCCCGCGTGCTCCATTTCGAGCAGCAGGGTCTGCAACGGGTACGGCTGGATGTGCTTCCTCGTCACAAGGCGCCAGCCACAATGGCCATGCTCCGCGAACCATTGGAGCGGTAGGTCACAAAAGTAGAGTTGTAAAGAGAAAGGGACGAGCAATAGCTCGTCCCTTTTTCAGATGAAGCAAGGTTTTCTTTAGAGATACATCGTGCATCAGCTCGTCGCAGATCTTTCGAATCTGCTCCCACGACCAGTCCCTCAGCTGTCCACCTCGCCCGACGAAAAATGCCCGTGCTGCTCGTTCTCCGACAATTGTTTCGATTCTTATCCAGCTTCGCTTAAACTCGTAAGCAGATGTCTCCCAAACCTGAGGACCGCTTGATCGTTGCTCTTGACGTATCCTCCGCGGCAGCGGCGCAGAAAATCGTGACCGCGCTGGGCGATTCTGTAAGCATGTACAAGGTCGGAATGCAGCTCTACACCGCCGAAGGCCCGCAGGTGGTTCGCGACCTGGTGAGCTCGGGGCGTCAGGTCTTTCTTGACCTGAAATATCACGACATTCCAAATACGGTGGCTGCGGCAGTTCGCGAAGCGTCGCAGCTTGGTGTGAGCATGTTAACGGTACACGCTTCCGGCGGAGAAAAGATGCTGCGCGCGGCAGCAGAAGCATCCCATGCAGCGGCGGGCGTCCAATCCGACGCGAACCACAACCCTCTGCAAATCCTCGCGGTTACCGTGCTTACAAGCATGGACGAATCAGATCTTCATCAGACCGGAGTATCGGGAGTGCTGCTTGACCAAGTCTTGCGGCTTGCTTCGATAGCTTTAGGCACAGGCTGCGCTGGAGTAGTCAGCTCAGCACGCGAGGTCAAAGCTCTGCGCGCAAAACTGGGCGTGAATTTTCTCATCGTCACTCCGGGGGTCCGGCCCGCCGGCGCCGATCACGGAGATCAGGCCCGCGTCGTCACCCCCGCCGAAGCATTCCGTGCAGGCGCAACGCACATCGTGGTAGGCAGGCCGATTACGGCGGCCAAAGATCCCGCCGCCGCAGCGCGAGCTATTCAACAGGAAATCAGCGGGGCCGCGGACGAAACTTCAAAAGCCTCTTCGGCGCACCTGACATCCGCACATTAGAAGATATCTTCGAGCTCCGCATTGCCACCCGATCACCCACGGCGCTGCGAATCGCGGTGGGTTGCCTTTTTTTATTTTCGCCGAATACAAAGTCCTCGGCGAGAATGAGACTCTATTGGATTGACCTGCATGAGGTGTATTCTTGATCGGACCGGGCGGAGCTATATCTGCCCGAGACCCTGTACTGCTAGACGATAAGTGAAAGCGCTGCTTCTTTCGCAATATAGAAAACTCGAAATTGCTGATATTCCTCTGCCCGCGCCGGCTGGCGACGAATTGCTGGTACGCGTAGCAGCGTGCGGTATCTGCGGCAGCGATGTTCACGGCTACGATGGGGCTTCAGGCCGCCGCATCCCTCCGTTGGTGATGGGGCACGAAGCTGCTGGGAGTGTTGCCGAAACCGGCGCGGGCGTTAATGGCTTCGCCAAAGGCGATCGCGTCACCTTTGATTCCACCGTTTACTGCGGTGAGTGCAACAACTGCCGACGCGGAGACATGAACCTGTGCGACCGGCGACAGGTCCTCGGGGTTTCCTGCGGTGACTACCGACGCAATGGTGCATTCGCGGAATTCGTCGCGGTGCCCGCGCGCATTGTGTATCGTTTGCCAGACAATCTCTCGTTTAGCGAAGCGGCGTTATTGGAGGCGGTTGCGGTTGCGCTGCACGCGGTTTCACTGGCGCCGATCCGGCCGGGGAGCAACGCGCTGGTCGTCGGCGCAGGAACGATTGGTCTATTGGTGCAACAGGCGTTGGCGGTTGCCGGATGCGCACCGGTTTTTGTGTCCGACGTGGATGCTACGCGGCTGAAGCTAAGCGCCAGTCTCGGCGCAACTACGATCCTGAAATCGGGAACCGACCTGGTGAATGAAATTGTTCGCTTGACCGGTGGAACCGGCGTGGACATCGCGATCGAGGCGGTAGGTCTGAATCAAACCGTGACCACCGCGATCAATGCCATTCGCAAAGGAGGCAGCGTGGTCCTGGTAGGAAATCTCTCGCCGGAAGTCACTCTGCCGCTGCAGACTGTGGTTACGCGACAAATTCGGCTTCAAGGGTCGTGCGCGTCTGCCGGTGAATATCCGCGCGCAATTGAACTCATGAGCAGTGGCAAAATCAATGTCAAGCCGCTCATCAGCGCGGTCGCGCCGCTCACGGACGGTCCGCAATGGTTTGAACGACTCTATGCGGGCGAGCCGAACTTGATGAAGGTAGTTCTGCAACCCAACAGCAGTCAATGAGCTCCGCAACTACAAACCGGGAACTCTTCGATCTTTCTGGCCAGGTGGCAATTGTGACCGGCACCAGCCGTGGGCTCGGACAATATCTGGCGCGGGCTTTGGCCAGGGCAGGTGCAGACCTGGTGCTTACCAGCCGCCGACGAGATTCACTTCTCAATTTTAAATCGGAAATCAAAACGCTCGGCCGGCGAACGCTTGCGCTCGACCTTGATGTCCGCGATCAACAAAGCATAGAGAAAATGGTCGCGAAGGCGGCGGAAGCCTTTGGCCATATCGACATACTGGTCAACAATGCCGGTTGCAATGTCCGCAAGCCTGCACTCGAAGTCACCTGGGACGATTGGAATTTGATTCTCGATACCAACCTGCGGGGAAGTTTTTTCGTGGCGCAGTCGGTTGCGCGGCACATGGTTCCGCGTAGATACGGCCGCATCATCAATATCGGATCGGTAACCAGTGTCGCCGGATATGCTGGGCTTGGTCCGTATGGAGCAAGTCGCGGAGGCATTCGGCAACTGACCATGAGTCTGGCCGACGACTGGGGCAAGCACGGGATCACCGTCAACTGCCTGGCCCCGGGCTGGTTTCGCACCGAGCAGAACAAGGTGATGTATGAGGACAAAGAATGGGTCGACTACATTTGCGATCGCATTCCAATGAAGCGTCCGGGCCAACCGAATGATCTGGACGGCGCCGTAGTGTTTCTCGCATCAGAGTCGAGCCGCTACGTGACCGGGCAGACTTTGTTGGTCGATGGCGGCATCTCGACCGGGGCTACCCGGGCTTTGGTGCAGAAGAAGAACGCTTAGCGCCGGTCTTCCAGTGTTGTAGAATTTCAATCATTCCCTATGCAAAAGAAGATTCCTGTAGGCATTCTCGGTGCCACCGGCATCGTGGGGCAGCGCTTCATACAAATGTTGGAGCGCCATCCATGGTTCGAGGTGGCGTGGCTGGCAGCATCGGACCGCTCTGAAGGCCGCGACTATGGCGATGCAGCACGTTGGCGTTTGAAAACACCGGTTCCGGCGAGTGTAGCCCGGATGCGCGTGTCTCCGGCAAGACCTGATGGCGCTCCCAAAATAATTTTCGCAGCGCTTGACGCCTCCATCGCGGCCGAGCTTGAGCCTCGCTTTGCCGACGCAGGTTGTGCTGTGATCACAAACTCCAGCGCGCTGCGGATGGCAAAGGATGTCCCGCTGGTAATTCCCGAAGTTAATCCGGACCACATCAAGCTGATCGAGTGCCAATCCTGGCGGCGAAAATCCGGCGGCTTCGTGGTCACCAATTCGAACTGCTCCGCCATGGGATTAGTTTTAGCCCTCGCTCCACTGCACCGGCGATTCGAACTTGAGAGCGTCATGGTTGTAACCATGCAAGCGGTGAGCGGCGCCGGGTACCCCGGTGTCCCGTCGATGGATATTATGGGCAATGTAATTCCCTACATCGCCAAAGAAGAAGAAAAGATGGAAGAGGAGACGCGCAAGCTGCTGGGAACTCTCAATGGATCTGGGATAAATCCTGCCCCATTCAAAATGAGCGCGCAGTGCAACCGGGTCGCGGTTGAGGATGGCCACACCGAATCAGTCTCGGTCAAATTCAAGAAGAACGCGCAAGCTGCTGAGATTCTCGAGGCCTGGCAGGAATTCAGGGGCATTCCGCAGCAGCAACAATTCCCTACTGCTCCGGAAGTTCCGGTCCGCTATGTCGACGCGAACGACCGCCCGCAGCCGCGATTCGATGTTGAATTCGGGGGCGGCATGACTACGACTGTCGGACGCCTTCGCCCCTGCGGGGTGTTCGATTGGAAATTTACCCTGCTCTCTCACAACACCATTCGCGGCGCTGCCGGAGCCGCATTGCTCAATGCCGAGTTGCTGAAATCGCAAGGATATATCGAGTGATTGCTCGACTCCCTCAGTTCGCGGCGTTCAGCTTTTAGCCCGTAGCTCTTAGCGGGACAGTCCCGCATTGGCTAAAGGCTAAAAGCTAAGAGCTAAAAGCTAATGCCTAATTGCATCGTCATGAAATTCGGCGGCACCTCGGTTGGCGATGCCAAGGCCATCGGGCGCGTCGTGGAGATCGTGCGCGGCCGGCTTAATCAGCGGCCGGTTGTCGTGGTCAGCGCTATGGCGCGAGTCACTGACCAACTGTTGCAGATGGCGCGCGCTGCCGGAAACGGCGATCGCAAGACGGCTTTGACTCTGGCCCGCGAGCTCCGTGAACGCCACTACAACACCGCCGGCGAACTTCTGGGTACGGCGCTTTTCACTCAATTTCACAGCGATCTGGGGACCGAGTTTGAAGATTTGGAAGAGCTTTTACGCGGCATCTCCGCCGTGGGAGAGTTGACGCCCAGAACTACCGACCACGTCGCGTCCTTCGGCGAAGTGCTCTCCAGCAAGCTCGTAACCGCGGCGCTGTCCGCGCATGCGATTGAAGCCACACTGGTTGATTCCCGCGATTGCATAGTCACCGATGGCAATTTCACCCGTGCGGTCCCGTTGTTTGAGGAAACTAATGCCAACCTTGGCGAATTGGTCCATCCGTTAATCAAGCTCGGCCGAGTGCCGGTTATGGGCGGCTTTATCGGAGCGAATCGCGCTGGAATCACGACCACAATTGGCCGGGGCGGCGGCGATTTTTCTGCCGCTATTGTGGGCGCGGGACTAGGCGCCGACAAAATTGAAATCTGGACCGACGTCGATGGCATGATGACGACAGACCCAAATCTTTGTGTCGACGCGCGCCGGATCAAGACCATCAGTTTCGACGAAGCTGCCGAGTTGGCATACTTCGGCGCGAAAGTTCTACATCCCGCGACCGTACTGCCGGCAATCCAAAAAAATATCCCGGTTTACATTTTGAACTCGCGCAATCCGGCTTGCGAAGGAACGCGAATCAGCGCCCGCGCTCCGCACTGCAGGAATTTCTTCAAAGCCATCGCCGCAAAAAAGCGCATCACGATCATCGACATTGCTGCGCCGCGTATGTTGCTGGCACACGGATTTCTGAAAGCGATCTTCGACGCCTTCGATCGCCATCGTATTCCGATCGACGTGGTATCCACCTCCGAGGTCAGCGTTTCCCTGACCGTGGATTCGAACGAATCAATTCCCGCATTGGCCGAAGATCTCTCCAGGCTGGCCGATGTGAAATACGAAGGCCGCAAAGCTATCGTGTGCCTGGTTGGCGAAAATCTGCGCGAGGTGCCAGGCATCGCCGCTCATGTTTTCGGCCAGCTGACGGATGTGAAAATCCGCATGATTTCGCAGGGCGCTTCGGAAATCAATCTGACCTTCGTCGTCGATGAAGAGCAGGTACCGGGCATTGTGCAGCGGCTACATAAGACTTTCTTTGCCGACCCCGATCCAGAAATTTTCGCCTGATTTTTAAAGCGGCAGAGAACCTGCTCACTGTATTTAGCGAAACAACCATGCCACCGCACTGCTCGCCGCAGCCAGCCCAGCGCAGAGCAGGATGACCAGTCGAAATCCAAAAATGAAGGCAAGATTGATTGCGGCTCGAATTGCCGCTCCGCTTCTCGCATCCAGATTCGGCGGCAGTTCCATACCCGCTAGTCTCGTCACTCTTGATTGAATCTCGCGCAGCACGTCAGAACTCAGTCCCAGCTTTGCAAGGTCGTGCGTCAACCTGAGATCGAAGGCTTTGACCATGACTACTCCCAATACTGCGATGGCCAGTACGCTGGCAATGCGCGCGACCGCATTGTTGATACCAGAAGCCGTACCGGCGTGGTCCTGATCGACCGAACTCATCACGACTGTGGTCAGAGGAGCCACCGTAACTGCCATGCCAAAACCGAGCACAACGATTGCGGGAAAGAATGTCTTCCAGTAACTGCTGCCGGTTGAAGGC
>JBOGLH010000021.1:0-6238 GCA_050746025.1 Terriglobales bacterium
TCAATATTCACCATTCTTTTTTGCCGGCTTTTGTGGGATCGAAACCGTACCACCAGGCTTTTACTCGTGGCGTGAAACTGATTGGCGCGACCAGCCATTACGTTACTGAGGTGCTCGATGATGGCCCGATCATTGAGCAGGACGTGGTGCGGGTTTCGCATCGAGACTCCATTGACGACCTGATTCAAAAGGGCCGTGACCTCGAAAAGGTCGTCCTCTCACGGGCTGTTCGCTGGCACCTTGAGAACCGGGTTCTCGTGTACGGCAATAAGACAGTTGTCTTCGAATGAGCATCCCGCGTGTCTTACCAAGGTAACTATCCGGTAATCCCCCACTCTGGCAGTATTTAAGCTGAAGTTAATTTCACCACGCAGGTTTATTGAGGGAAATACTTGGCTGAAGATCCCAAATGGGAGCTAGCCATCCTGGCTACTGTTCAGGGTTTCTACGAAAAACTCTTGCAGGAAGCCGTCGATGGCGAGGTTCCGGTCCCGGTCGGTCTTGAGTCGGTTTCGCTGCAGGATGACGGGAATGTCGGGGGCACTCTGGCGCTTATGCGTCGCTGGTTGTGCTTGCTGGATCTGGCGATCTCTCCCGCCATGTTGCGGCATGCGTTCACCGATGAGATCGATCCCGAGATTGCGGAAGCCATGCTGCGCTATTTCGTCCGCAAAAGCCCGCACACTGAGTCTGATCGCGACAAGACTGATATCATCGTCACCTTTCTCTATCGGCATCCCCGGGTTCCCGGACAATGGGACCAGCGTGGATACGGACTGGATGGCTCGCTGCCGCTTTCTCCATTCGAAATTGCTTTGATCGAGATCCTGGCTGGCTCCGATCAATTGCCGCTTCCCGAGGAGCACGTTCAGGTGCTTCGCCGCTTTGATGCTTTTGAAGAACAAGTGCTTCAATTCCGCGACCTAAATGCGCTGCTCGAGTCCGGCGTTATTCAGACCGTGCGCCAGATCAAGCAGAACCTCGACGATTCCTTTTTTAATCCCGGAGTGCTGGCCACCATCGCGCCCTACAATGCGACCTTCGGGACGAAATTCGATGAGCTTTTCCGCGAGGCGACTACCCAAATAAAAACTTTTGCCGGCGATCTGGAAGAAAATGGCGGCACCATCCTGGGCAGCGTTGATGGCGTGGACGTCACCGTGGAACATGTCAAATCGTTGGACGAAGACAATCTTTTGAAACTGGATTACGGGCAGGCGCTGGACAAGTTTCGTCGCGTCTCCAAACTGAAGCAAACCCTCGAACTGGCGCCGTTGGGTAAACGCACACCACAAAAGGAAACTAAGACTCCGCGCCCGAAGCCTGTAGCCAAGCCGCCGGTTGTGATTGCTCCCAGACCGGCGTTTAACCTGAATTCGGTTCGCAAGTCGGTGTCCGCGCAGCAGGTAGCTGCAGAGGAGACCAAGCTGCTTAAAGTGGAGGAATCGGTGCGAATTTTTGTTCGTGTGGCCGATCCAAAATTCCGCCAGGTTGTGCCTATGCGCTTTTTCAACTTGACACTCACTCCGGCCGAGGCGGACGCGTACTCCGCGGATTATCTCGATGAAAAGAGTTTACGCGCGGGAGTGGCGCGGGTATTGTTGCGCCTGGTGGCTGTGACTGCCAGGGTGATCACCGAGTGGGAAGAACTGAAGCGTGCCGGCAATTCGCCGTCAATCTGGAGATTGCATGCTGATTCGCTGGCTACTCTGCTTGAAATCGGCAGCAATGCTGCGGAAAATGCAGAACGCGTATCCATCATGGCAGCGCAGCGCGGACACAAGCAGCACGTAGATGAAATTCAGAGCTCGCTGAAAAAATTACGCGAGTACAGCAGCATCGCCGAGCGTAGCTTAACTGCATCAGCAGAACCAAAGGGCGCTGCTGCCGGGGCGTAGAGGCTTTTTCTACCACAGCTAATTTCTAGCTCACGGTCGTTCCGATCACGTTCGAGGTACTTCTCTCGCATCGTAAGGTTCCTCTGTCGCGCAGTCGCGAGGTCAGGATGACATTTCATGTGAGTAGAGATTGTAGGAATCTGAGGGCGGGTGGTTACTCTGTATCTTTAAACTCCACTTTAATTACGGTGTCATCCCGAACCTGCACTGCCCAGCAGGGCAGGGGAGGGATCTAACGCCGGATTGAGCTCACGATACAGGCTGGCTGCGCACTCCGTGATGCATGCAGTTTGTCTGTCCCGATTACGTCAGTGGTGACACATGCGCATCGTAAGGTCCCTCCCTCGCGCGGCGCGAGTTCGGGACGACAATTTTTAATAATCCGCAGGAAATTGAGGGAGACGCGTCGGCGTGTGCGTTTGCTTGGCACACTAACTGTGTGACATAGCAGTGGGCCTTGTAAGGTCCATCATCTGCAACAGAATAATTTGTCCAGAAGAAAAAAGACGGGCGAGGACGCCCGTCTCCCCACAAAGTCTCGGTCTGTGCTAACAAGCTAAGAGCTAACAGCTAATTTATGTAGAACTTTTCCTGATGCAGCGACGCGTCGCTCTTTACGATCACGGTTTTCTTGGTCAGTTCTTCCAGTTCGTTCAACCAGCGCCCGTTATTCGTTTTGAGTGCCTTTGCTACTTCTGGATTCACTCGCAGCATGACATCTGAATGATCAAGCTCCTTCGCCAACTTCCGCATCTCGATGTAAATTTCATTGCACACCGTGTTCACGTTTTTCACGAACCCGGTTGCCTCGCAATAAGGACAAGGTGAACCAATGGTGCGTTCGAGTGATTGCTTCACCCGCTTGCGGGTGATCGCAACCAAGCCAAAATCATTGAACTGCAGCACCTTCGACGGGGAGCGATCGCCACGCAGGGCTTCTTCAAGCGCCTGCATCACTTTCTGCCGATTGCGGCGCTCGTCCATATCAATGAAATCGATGATGATGATCCCACCCAGATCACGCAAGCGAATCTGCCGCACGATTTCTTTGATCGCGTCAACGTTGGTTTTCACGATCGTGTCTTCCAGCCGCGCCGTTTTGCCGACGTACTTGCCAGTATTCACGTCAATCGCGACCAGCGCTTCCGTCTGATTAATGACGATATAGCCGCCGCTCTTGAGCCATACCTTGGACTTGAGCGCCTTGTCGATTTCGTCTTTGAGTCCGAACTGTTCAAACAGCGGAGTCTCTTTGAGGTAGAGTTTCACCCGCCGAACGATTCCCGGCTGAAAGCGATTGGCGAAGCGCAGAATGCGTTCGTATTCCTGCTCGGTATCCACCCAGATGGCAGAAAAGTCTGACGTGACCTGATCGCGCAGAATTCGCTCGACCACGTTCAGATCGTGATAAATCAGCGCCGGCGACTTGCCGTTGTCAGCACGGCCGCGGATCTCGTTCCACAAACCCTTCAGGAAGCGGATGTCAGCGCGCAATTCGTTTTCATCCGCGCCTTGGGCCGCGGTGCGTACAATAAATCCGCCGTGCCCGTTTTCACGCTCGCTCTGAATGATCCGCTTCAACCGCTGGCGTTCTTCTTCCGAAGCAATCTTCCGCGACACGCCGGTATGGTTTACCGTCGGCATGTAAACCAGAAACCGTCCGGGCAGCGCGATGTGGCTGGTGATGCGTGCGCCTTTTTTGCCAATGGGTTCCTTGGCGATCTGGACCAGAATTTCCTGGCCTTCTTTCAAGAGATCGGTGATCTGCGGCAGGTTCTGCGGCTCCTGACGGCGGAATCGTCGGCCTCCTCCACCCGAGCGCCGAAATCCCCCCCGTCGCGAACGATCACGATCAAACGCAGGCCGAGCTGCGCGTTGAGTATAGGCGGCAGTGGCTGCGGGAGCTCGGACCTCCGCGCGCACATCGACCGTCCCAGTACCTTGAACTTCGGCATCCAGCAAGGCCTCAGCTTCTGCCTGTGCCTGTTCCAGTTCTGCTTCCTCGGCCGCAACTTCATCTACTTCCTCTTCGGCCTGGCCGATTTCCGCCGTCTCCAGCGGTACTGATTCCGACGAGAAGGGAACTACATCCTCTTCCTTTTCTGCTGATGCGGCGATTAAGGGTCGGGACTCGCCTTCAGGTTGTTCCCCGGCGGCGTGAATTTCTTCTTCGAATTCTTCGAGCCCACCTTCATCTTCGAGATCGTCCACGTAATCCGAAAGCTCGGCTTCTTCTTCGTCGATTTCTTCCTCTTCCATCATGCCCGCAGCGGGTGCGGTTAAAACTTGATCCGAGTGATCGTGAGACAGCGAAGCCCTATCTTCCGATTTCTCGTCGCGAGGCTCTTCATTTTCATCCTGACCAAATATCGCTGCTACGTTTTTCTCGTGCTGCTGTCTTTGCTCGCGCTCCCAATCCTTCGGGCCGACTTCCGGCTGGAATGTGGCAGAAACCGGGACGCCTTCTTCATCTGAGTGGGTATCCTCAGTTTCTGAATCCGGCAGGCTGTTGGATTCGCGCTCCGGCGTCGGAAAAACTTCAGTCTCCTTTGCTTGTGCAAATAAAGGCTCGTCATGAGGAAACCGCTCTGAAAGCTCGGCGTGTGTATCCTCGGGGAGCAATGCATCGTCTTGTGAGCCAACAGCGCCAAAATTCTCCTGGCGCTGCCGGGAGGCAGTTGCTGGCCCACGGTCTCGATATTTGGAAATAGACTCGCCGGGCAGAAGGATGGGTTGATATCCCGGGGGAGGCCCGAAGTCTTCTCGCTCCGGGCGCGATTCGGTCTGCGCCGGCCGGGCAGATGGTTGATCGCGCCGTCCACGGCGTCGGCGTCCACGCCAGCCGCCCTCACGGTCACCGCGTGAATTTTGCCGACTCGGCGCCGCTGTCTGGCTCATCGCCGCAGGCTGCTCGTTGCCCTCGACCTCACCGCTATGCTGCTCTGGTTCCCTGGAGGCGCGTTCCTGCGGTTTCTCGCGCGTATCGGAAACGTTGCTGTTGATGGGGACTTCATCGAGGTCTTCATCCTCGTTCTGCAGCTCCATAAAATCGGAGACGTATAAGAAGGCGTCGCGCTCCAGACCAATATCCACGAATGCGGATTGCATTCCGGGTAAAACCCGGGTCACACGGCCTTTGTAGATGGAACCGGCAAGCGTGTATTCGTTTTCACGCTCCAGATACACTTCGGCTAACTGATCGTCTTCCACCAAGCCGACTTTGGTTTCATGCGGCGTGGAAGACACAAACAATTCTTTTGTCATTGAAACTCCGGTCCGTAAGCCGTTCCGCGGCTACGGATTCACCGGAACAGAGACGAACAACTGTGGGAGGGATTGAAGCTGCGATGAGCGTGCTAAAGCAGAACGCTCCGGCCCGTGATGATCTCGGTCGCTCCGGCTGGGTTCTGGACGTACTAATTTTTTTTCCACTGATCGCAGTCTGCCCGGGGTTGTGACCGCTCTCTCAGTTAATATCGACTTAATTCCGACCGCAAATTCTTAAATCTGCGATGGGATAACTGAGGGGGCCGTTACCCTGCCCGAGGCTTCTACTTCAAAATCCTGCCCGGCTTTGTCTCCACCGCCGGTGAGTTACTCTCTTAACGCGAGAGCGATCGTAATTTTTTGGGTCGGATATTTCCGACCGACTTCAACTTTCTACCCTGCTCGGACATAAATGTCCGAACCACACAAACATCTTTGCTTCAATTCACGAAGCGGCGCATGCGGACGTTCATTACCATCCCCAGCGCAAGAAACATAAACAAGACCGATGACCCTCCGTAACTCATTAAGGGCAAAGGTATTCCAGTGACCGGCATAAACCCGACCACCATGCCAATGTTGACCAGTATATGAAAGGTCAAAACTGCTACGACACCCATTACTATAAATGTGCCAGCACGATCGGGTGCTGTTTGCGCGTTCTGGGTTAAACGCATCAGCACAATGAAGTATAACAGCAGCACCGCCAGCGCGCCCACAAAACCATGTTCCTCTGAAAAAGCAGCGAAGATAAAGTCAGTGTGCGGCTCAGGAAGAAAAGCCAAATGAGTCTGTGATCCCGAACTGCTGCCCCATAGCCCGCCGGAACCCACAGCAATCTCTGATTGTTTGACGTGATAGCCCGCTCCACGAGGATCGTTATCGGGCGCCATAAAGCTCACCAGCCGCTGCTTCTGGTAATCCTTCAAGTGATGCCAGGCCAATGGCATGGCAAGGCCAGCGAGCATTACGATGACCAGCGCCTGCTTGAAACGAATGCCTCCGAGAAATAGACCGACAATTGCAATTGGGAGATAGGTCAATGCCGTGCCGAGATCGGGGTGCGCCAGCAC
>JBOGLH010000022.1:0-23505 GCA_050746025.1 Terriglobales bacterium
ACGCTATCCAGATCCAAAGCCAGCAATTCGGAATACTCGGCTTCATCTGTGCTCTCATCATGGAACATTCCCTGCGCACGCGCGTAAGCTTCGACCAATGCGATTTGTTCGTCGGCGCGGCCGGTAAGCCGCAAATAGGTCAACGTCTCGCGATCGATGGGGAAAATACCGCAAGTAGCGCCGTATTCAGGCGACATGTTTCCGATGGTCGCGCGATCAGCCAGCGGCAAATCTTTAAGGCCCGGTCCGAAATACTCGACGAACTTGCCAACGACGCCATGTTTGCGCAGCATTTCGGTGATGGTGAGCACCAGGTCGGTCGCGGTGGCTCCCTCGCGCAGGCGACCGGTCAGCTTTACGCCGACCACCTGCGGGATCAGCATGGAGACGGGCTGCCCCAGCATTGCCGCTTCGGCTTCGATTCCACCCACGCCCCAGCCAAGAACCCCGAGGCCGTTGATCATGGTGGTATGCGAATCGGTGCCCACCAAAGTATCGGGGTACGCGGTGCGCTTTCCGCCGGTCTCATTAACAAAAACCACTCGCGCCAGATACTCCAGGTTCACCTGATGCACGATGCCGGTATCCGGCGGAACGATCGCCATGTTGCGAAATGCCGTTTGCCCCCAGCGCAGAAAGGCATAGCGTTCTTTGTTACGCTGAAATTCGAGCTCTGCATTCGTCGCAAATGCGCGCTCATTGCCGAATTCGTCCACTTGAACCGAATGGTCGATGACCAACTCCGCCGGCTGCAACGGATTGATGAGTGCCGGATTACCACCAAGTTTTTTCATGGCATCGCGCATCGCAGCCAGATCGACGACCGCGGGAACGCCGGTGAAATCCTGCATCAGAACACGACTTGGAGTGAAAGCAATTTCTTTTTGCGATTTCGTCTTGCCATTCCATGAAGCCAAAGCACGGATGTCGTCGGCCTTTACGTTTCGGCCGTCTTCGGTGCGCAGAAGGTTTTCCAGCAAAATGCGCAGCGAGAATGGCAGGTGTTGGGTGGAAATCCCCTGTTTATCCAGCGCATCGAGGCGAAATATTTCGTATTCCTTACTGCCGATTTTCAATGTAGAACGCGAACGAAAGCTATCCATGGACCAGCCTTCCTATAAGTTTTCTTATCCGGGAACGCAACAGATTAGTTTAGTCGCTTGCGGATTGGTTTGCGCTGGCGAGCATTACTTTGCGCGCAGCAGCAGCACCGGTACGCTGACATTGTGCTGCACCCGGCTCGCGGTTGTTCCCAGAAACAGATCGGCAAAGAAACGATGGCCATGAGTGCTCATGGCCACAAGATCGCAACCTTTTTGTTTTACCCATCGAATGATTTCTTTTGCCGGATCCCCATAGGCCAGTTCGGCGTCAGCGGAGATGCCGGTTGCTTCAAATTCCGAGCGCACTTTTTTTAAATAGTCGGTGTCGTCGGAGATCTCACGGCTCACCGCGTCTCTGCCGTAGGTGCGTGCGGCCCAGCCATCGGCGACGTGCAATAAGACCACGCGTCCCTTGGACAATTTCGCCAGCTGCTTCACATGATCAATGATCGCCCGGTCGGTTGGTGTGCCATCGACGGTGACGAGAATCGTTTTGTACATGTTTCGGCCTCTCTAACCGCCGACGATGACGTGCCACGCCGAGCGCAGCGAATCCGGAAGACCCCAAATATCGAGAGCAGTAATCAAAATCGCGCTGCCCCACCCGCCAGCCATCAACAACCAGCCGTTTTTCCAGCCGCGCATTTTCTCGCTGGAGCTGGTGAAATGTAAGAGCGGAAACATTGCGAATGGGAGTTGCAGTGCCAGCACCACTTGGCTCAGCGTGAGGAGATCATTCACGCTGGCATCGCCGCGAATACCGATGACCAAAACTGCCGGAATGATTGCCAGCGAGCGGGTGATAAGGCGTCGCAGCCAGGGCTGAATGCGCCAATGCATAAAGCCTTCCATCACCACTTGTCCGGCGAGGGTTCCGGTAATCGTGCTGCTCTGGCCGCTGGCTAAAAGCGCTACCACGAACAATGTGCTGGCCATCGCGGTGCCCAGCAAAGGCGCCAGCGTCAGATACGCGATGCGAATCCAGTCGCTATGAGGGCTGAATGTGATGACGTGGCCTCCGGCTGCCTGCACGCTGGTTCTTCCGTAAAAAACCAAAGCCGCCAGCACCAGAATCGCTGCATTCACCAGGAACGCGACCGACAATGCGGTCGTCGAGTCGATCACATTGAAGCGGATGGCGCTCCGAACTGAGGCCTCATCCTTCTGCAGTTTGCGGCTTTGCACCAACGCCGAGTGCAGATAAAGATTGTGCGGCATCACGGTCGCGCCGATGATCCCGATCGCCACATAGATCATCCCTGCCTGGCGAAAGCTGGGACTGATTAAAGCGTGCCCCATTTCGAAAAAATTGGGCCGCGTCTGCGGAAGCACAAAAATTTCGATCAGATAACACACGCCAATGGTCGCGATCAAAACTAAAACCACCGCCTCAATGGTTCGCATGCCATAACGCTGCAGCGCCAATAACAGCAAAACGTCGATGCCGGTGATGATTACCGCCCACAGCAATGGAATGTGGAACATCAGATTAATTGCCACCGCGCTGCCAAGCACCTCGGCCAAGTCACAAGCGCCGATAGCAACTTCACAGAGCAACCAGTTCGGCCAACGCGTCCATCGCGGATACCAGTCACGGCAACATTGCGCCAGGTCTTTTCCGGTCACTACCCCCAGCCGGGCGGCGATCACCTGCATAAAAATCGCCATCAGGCTGGCCAGCCCCACTACCCACAGCAAGCCATATTTGTATTGCGCTCCCGCCGCTAGATCAGTTCCCCAGTTGCCAGGATCCATGTAGCCGACGCTAACCAGAATCGCCGGCCCGATGAACGCGCGCCACTGTTGCCAGAAACCGGCGTCATGATGAGGAACCTCGACGCTGCTGTGCATGCCCTCAAGCGACAAATGACCGGGCGGCGCGGCGACCGTCGCAACATTGTCGGACTCTTTTGAATCGGGCATGGACAGTAAGGATTCTGAGTTCGAATCTTATCCTACTGAATAAATTCCATTGAAACCGTTTCTGAAGAAACGTTGCCGGAAGGAATCAGACCTGATATCCGAAAAACAGGCGGGAATTACGCAGACTTTCGTTGAAGTTTAACTTTAGGATCGCCCAGCGCGGGCACTGAAACCTATCTCAACTGCGGGCAGGACATCAACGTGCCAGTCAAGGGGTGGGGTATCGATCCCCCATATATTACCCGGTTCATCTAAGGCCAATCCCAATAGCCAAAGCGTTCCGCCCTTCTCTACAGAAATGCAGTTCACCACCCGAGCGTTCGCGCAACCGCGTGGCAGCCCCTCCAATTGCACGGTTGTTCCAACCTCGACAGGGCGATTAAACCGCGCCGCACACCCCTGAGGGTTTACAAGGATCACCATGCACCCTTCGGGAAGACTCGGTGAGCATTCATCGACCCGCAAAGCAGCCGGTATTTCGCAACTGATCCTACTTCCACTGCGCTTTGGATGTCCCATACCTGCTATTCACCCTGCCTGCATTTTAGGTATGTAACGACCCAGGGTTCGATACGGTAAAACCTGTAGGTCTAAGTGATTAAAGTAACCGTGGCAGATTACGTCAACTCGGCAACTGGCAAGCCATATCGCCACAAATCGGTTCCGTGTTTCTAGCCGCGGATTGTCACCGCTTGCTGGTGGTTACTGTCGTTACTAACATTAGGGTACGGGGGAGCTTTAGCATTACGATGTGCGACTCAATAGCCTGTTGGTGACCCGCGACCCGGATGTGGAACAAGCCGTCGCCGACGTGTTTGAAGGCATTGAACTCCGCGTTCGAGATGATGGCATT
This sequence comes from Terriglobales bacterium, assembly GCA_050746025.1. GTDB lineage: Bacteria > Acidobacteriota > Terriglobia > Terriglobales > Acidobacteriaceae > Gp1-AA145. The sequence continues at coordinate 3,880 of JBOGLH010000022.1, forward strand.
TCGGTGCTGGACCTTATCGGCAGAAGTCACTTTGATGGTTTTGTTATTGACTGCGATGGAATCGAGCGCGGACCCGAAATCATCGCTGCCGCCCGTAACAGCCGCTCAAATCGAAAATCAGTAATCTTCACCATAGCCGACGGGAAGACACCGGTTGCACAGGCGATGGAGCTGGGATCGAATTTTGTATTGGAAAAGCCGCTCGATATCGGCCGGCTCAGCACGTACTTCCAATCCTCCATCCGCCAAATGGAAGCCGAACATCGCCGGTACTTCCGCTTTGAGCTCGCCATTGATGCGGAGGTAGTTCGCCGCGACGGCACAGTCATTTCGGCTCAGATTCTGAACGTCAGCGACGGCGGTCTGGCACTACGGCTGCTGGATCGAGCTCATCTTCACGGTTCCGTAACGCTACGTTTTAGCATTCCGGATGCAAAGCGAACCTTCATTACCGCGATAGCGCTGATCTGCTGGTCGCGTGGTCCGGTATTTGGAATCAGGTTTTTCGGCATGCATGAAGATAGCGGCAAAGCCTACGCTGAGTGGCTCTCTTCCATGGCGTTGGTCTAAGCCAAAGCGTATTCGAAAATCCAGCTCGCGTGCCTTTCTCAGGTTTGACATAGATTCATCCTCACCCTAACCTTATTTCCTCTGGCCATGAAAGTTCTCCTGATCGGCAACGGCGGACGCGAGCACGCTCTCGCTTGGAAGCTGCGGCAATCACCCCGCATCACCAAACTCTATTGCGCTCCCGGGAACGGTGGAATCAGTCGCGAGGCCGATTGCATCCCGGTTGACTTGAAGAGCCTGGAGTCGATTGTTGGGGTTGCAACTCAGATTAAGCCAGATGTCACCGTGGTCGGCCCGGAACTGCCGCTTCAGCTTGGAATCGTTGATGAGTTCACTCGCCGCGGGTGGCCCGTCTTCGGCCCAACCAAAGCCGCCGCACAACTCGAGACCAGCAAAAGCTTTGCCAAGGAATTCATGCAGCGCCATCGAATTCCGACCTCACATTACGCCATTTGTGATTCCGTCGATGAGCTAAACGATGCAATCGGCAGATTCAGCACACCGGTTGTGGTCAAAGCCGACGGCCTGGCAGCAGGCAAAGGCGTGGTCATCTGCAACACCAAAGAAGAAGCTATTGCGACCGCGTCCGAAATGTTGAGTGGAAAAATGCTTGGCGGGGCAGGCGCGCGAGTTGTGATTGAAGAATGCCTGAAGGGCGAGGAGCTTTCTTTCCTGGTACTCAGCGACGGAGAGCGCGTCGTGCCTTTGGTTGCCGCGCAGGACCACAAACGCGCCTGCGAGGGCGACACTGGTCCTAATACCGGCGGCATGGGAGCCTATTCGATTCCCCAGTTGCTGGATGAACAGATGAGCAACTGGCTGCTGCAGCATGTCGCCCGCCCGGTGATCGACGGAATGAAAGCCGAAGGGATGGAGTACAAAGGTATTCTCTATTGCGGCCTGATGATGACCGCTCGCGGTCCCATGGTACTTGAATTCAATTGCCGCTTTGGCGACCCTGAAACCCAGCCCATCATGATGCGGCTCGACAGCGACTTACTGGAAGCGATTGAGGCTTCGATCGAAGGTCGGGTGAGCGATGGTGATTTTCGCTGGTCGCAGTACGCTTCGGTTTGTGTCGTGATGGCCTCCGGCGGCTATCCGGGAACTATTGAAGTGGGGAAAAAAATTACTGGAATAGAAGACGCGGATAGAGTAGAAGGCGTCAAAGTGTTTCATGCTGGAACAAGTGTGCGTGATGGTGAGTTTTATACTGCGGGTGGCCGGGTACTGGGCGTAACCGCCCGGGCGACGAGCCTACAAATGGCAGTCGATCGCGCCTATGAAGCGGCGCGCAAAATTCAGTTTGACGGAGCGCAGTACCGTAAGGACATTGCGGCACGCGCCCTGAAAAAATAATGACTGGAACGGAGAATCGGAACGAATGTCAAAGCCAGTGGTTTCAATCGTGATGGGAAGCGACTCGGATCTCGAAATAATGCAGGAGTGCGGCAAAGCCCTTGATGGGTTTGGAATCGCTTACGAAATCGACGTGACCTCGGCGCATCGCTCGCCTGACCGTACGGCTGATTACGCCCGCAAAGCCGCCGACCGCGGTATTCGCGTGATCGTCGCAGGTGCCGGCGGAGCAGCCCATCTGGCAGGCGTAATCGCCGCGCACACTACCCTTCCAGTGATCGGAGTCCCGATTTCTGCGACATCGTTAAATGGAATGGATTCGCTTCTCGCGACCGTGCAGATGCCAGCCGGCATTCCCGTGGCGACGGTTGCAATTGGCAAACCGGGCGCAACCAATGCTGGAATCCTCGCCGCCCAAATTTTAGGAGTCGCTGATAATGCGATTGCGCAGAAACTCCACGCCCACAAAGAAAAGCTGGCTAAAGGTGTGGAGGAGAAGTCGAAGAAGCTGAAGGAAAGCAGGAGCTAGCACAAACCACGTGGGGACGGGCACCCTCGCCCGTCCGACGGAGCCTTGCACCGCATTCTACAAAGTAATCGCGGGGCGACGGCACCTCGCTTGTCGAAGTTCGACGCACCTAGTCTAGTTTCAAAGTCCTCAGATACTCCTTCAGTGGGCCGCCCAGGTCATCGCGTTTCAGCGCGAATTCGACTGTGGCTTTTAGAAAGCCCAGCTTGTCGCCAGTATCGTGGCGCTTGCCCTCATAAACATAGGCGTACATTTTTTCCTGCTTCAGCAGCAACTTCATTCCATCAGTCAGCTGCAATTCCCCGCCTTTGCCAAGCTGGGTTTTTTCCAGTACGTCAAAAATCGCCGGAGTCAGAATATACCGGCCAATGATGGCCAGATTGGAAGGGGCCTCCTTCAACGGTGGTTTTTCAACCATGTTAAGGATTTCGTAGAGCCGGCCTCCGTTGTGTCCTTCTGCCGGCTTCACATCAAGCACGCCGTACGCGGAAATCGCTTCGCCTTCCACGATTTGGGTAGCAATTACCGAGCACTGAGTTTGTTCGAAGACCCGCATCATCTGCTTCAGGACAGGCACTTCAGAGTCGATAACGTCATCTGCAAGCAGCACCGCGAAGGCTTCGTTCCCCACCAATTCGCGGGCGGTAAGGACCGCGTGCCCAAGGCCCAACGCCTCCTTCTGTCGAACGTACGCCACATGGATCATGTCCGAAATCTGGCGTACGACCTTCAGCAGGTCTTTCTTGCCCTTCTCTTCCAGGATTTTTTCGAGCTCGTAGCTGACATCGAAATGATCTTCGATAGCGCTTTTCCCACGGCCGGTGACCATGATGATCTGGTTGCATCCCGCGGCCAGCGCCTCTTCCACGCCATATTGAATGATCGGCTTATCGACCAGCGGAAGCATTTCCTTGGGTTGCGCCTTGGTTGCAGGCAGGAAGCGGGTACCCAATCCTGCGGCGGGAAAAACGGCTTTGCAAACTCTCATCATGATTTTTTATCGGTTTGGAGGAAATGGTGAACCGCTTTGGATGCTGCTTTACGTCAAAGCGTCGGGCTGTCATCTCCCAGCATTGCCTTGCGAATGATTTTCAGGGGCACGCCGCCCTGTTCCATGAATTTGTTGTGAAATTCCATCAGACTAAAGTCGTTCCCGCGCATTTTACGATAGTCCTCACGTAATTTCAGAATTTGCAGCTTGCCCAGCGTGTACATCAGGTACGTGGGGTCGGAAGTTCCGCGCTTGGTCTCTACATCGGCCACAGCCGGAGTCTGATGGCCCTCCTCTACGAAGAAGTGCCTAGCCTCATCGAGCGTCATATTTCCGGTATGCAATTTGATGCCGACAATGTAACGCGAATCCCGTAACAGCGCATCATCCAGTTGTCCCAGGCGCAATTTTGGATCGCCATTGCCATAACCTTCGTCAAGCATCATCTGCTCGCAGTAATGCGCCCAACCTTCAGCGTTCGTTCCTGAGAAGGTGAGTTTTCGAATTTTCGAAGGATTTTTGCCGATCCAAAGGAACTGAACGAAGTGTCCCGGGTAAACCTCGTGGATCGCAGTGCCCGGAATCATGCTGTTGTTAAATGTCTTCATCCATTCTTCCGTGCGCTTCGCATCCCATTTGGGATCAGGCGTGGTGACGTTGAAAAATGCTTTGCGGTCCCTGGTTTCGTACGTACCGGGAGTGTCCATTGAAGCTTCGGTGGTGGCACGCTCAAACGGTGGCGTGGGCTCAAGAATCGGCGCCTGGCCGGGCGGAATCGTAATGATCTTCTTTTCTTCGATGAAATGAGTTAGCCCGGAGAACGTATCGCGGAACGCCTGCAGGAGTTGATCTGGAGCGGGGTGCTGGTTTTGAAGATCGGCTACCACCTCCAGAACCGAGCGCTTGGGATCAATCTCGGCTGCAACTCTCTTCAACGCTTCCTGATTCCGATGCAAGTCCTCATAGCCGATGGCCAGTAAACGATCGAGAGGAATGTCGACCATCTCGTCATAAAGCAACTTCTTCTTATAGTTGTCCGCGCCTAGCCGAAAGTCACCATTCGCCGTCGGCAAAATAGAGTCCTGGAGAAATTTCTGATAACTCGCAAATGCATCAATCACACCCTGGTTCGCGACTTTGAAGTCCGCCAGCAGCTTTGGATCTTTGACCGCCGAGAACGCGTCGGGCACATCCTTGCGGAAGAAATCGGTTTCATCAGGAAGCTGTTCAAGCGCGATCTCGGTATAGATTTTCGGAGGGTTCTTCAGGTTCTGCCGCGCATACTCGAGCGCCTGCGGAATCTGGCGCTCCCTATCTATAGCGGCGCGCAGCCGCGTCTCCGGGGCAGCATAGTTGCGCTTCATAATTACGAAAATGCTGTTGGTCACACCCCCGGTATAACTATCCGGGTCTTTTTTCCACATCTGAATGTCTTCGAGTTCGAGCAGCCCGGCGTGAATCGAGCTGATGATCCACTCGCGATCGCCCTGCGTATAGGGCGGCAAGTTGGTCCCATTCACGGCCGCAAATTTGTCCAGGTACTCTTTCATCCCGCGAATCTGTTGCGCGCGCGCAGCCGCGGAGTAGTCTTCCAGCTTCTGGTCGTACTGGTGAAAGCCCTCTGCAGTGGCTTCGCTGGGATGGAAGGAGAAATAAAAATCGAAGTATTTGTCTACGAGCGTATTGAAATCGGTCACGCTTTTTGTTTCAGCGTTCCCTGGTAACACTGCGGTTAAACACATCAGCAAGGAGAGGAATACCGAAGCATTTTTCATTTTCAGTCCCATTCACGGTATCACAATAGAAGCTCGGGAATTATCAGACGGGCGTGCAGTCAGGATGTGAGCAAAGCAATTTAGGCGATCGACGGCAGAATATTTTCAGCCAGATTTCCCAACAACGTTTGCAGTTGTTCCAGAAGCTCTCTAGCGTCTAGCCCCTTTGCCAAAAACTTCAAAGTTCCGTCCGGGAGGAATTGCGCGCCGCGTTGTGATGAAACAAAGCTCGCCAGCTTGCCCGGATCCACGGGCGCATCCTGACGAAACCGGACACTGACCAGGTCACGTTTGCGCTCAATGGAAGTCACGCCCGCTTGCACTGCTTGTAGTCGCAGCGCCGCATAACGAAGAAGCTGGCGCACCGGTAACGGCGGCTCGCCGTAACGGTCTTTGAGTTCCGCCTCGACGTCGATCAATTGCCGTTCGGTTTCGACACCCGCAATTCGTTTGTACATTCGCAGGCGCTGATTCTCTTCAGTTATGTAGTCGGCGGGGATGCGAATATTCAACCCCAGATTGAGCTGCGCCTGCGGCTGTGGTTCAGCTTCACCCTTCATCTCCCGAACCGCCTGCTCCAGCATTTGCGTATAGAGATCGAAGCCAATGGCTTCGATGTGGCCGCTCTGCTCGCCGCCAAGCAGATTACCTGCGCCACGAAGTTCCAAATCGAGGGCAGCAATTTTGAACCCGGCTCCCAGGTCGGAAAATTCCTTCAGCGCAGCCAGCCGCCTGCGCGCAATCGGGGTCAATTCCACCTCCGACGGCAAGAGCAGGTACGCATACGCCCGCCGGTTTGAGCGTCCTACGCGCCCGCGCAACTGATACAACTCAGAAAGGCCCAAGCGGTCGGCACGATTGATCAAAATCGTGTTGCACAGCGGAATATCCAAACCATTCTCGATAATTGTCGTTGCCACCAGAATGTCCGCCTCGTGATGCATGAACTTAAGCATGACCTTTTCGAGCTCGCCTTGAGACATCTGCCCGTGTCCCACGATAACTCGAGCCGAAGGCACCAGCGCCTGCAGCTTGGCTGCAATTTCCCAAATCGTATCCACGCGATTATGAACAAAGTAGATCTGCCCGCCGCGCTCCAACTCCTGTTCGATTGCGCTGCGAATGAGCTTCTCGTCCCAGTTCGCAACCACCGTTTGAATGGCAATACGATCTTTCGGCGGAGTTTCAATCACACTCATGTCGCGCAGGCCGACCATCGACATGTGAAGAGTGCGCGGAATCGGCGTTGCCGACATGGTAAGCACGTCAACTTCCTTGCGCATCTGCTTCAACCGTTCTTTATGGCGCACGCCGAAGCGCTGCTCTTCATCGACAATCAGCAAGCCAAGGTCGGTGAACTTCACATCTTTCGAAAGCAGGCGGTGCGTGCCAATGAGGATGTCTACTTTGCCGGCTTCCACTCGCTGCAAAATTTCCTTTTGCTGTTTCGGCGAACGGAAGCGGCTCACCATCTCGATGGTGACGGGGAATGCGGCGAAGCGTTGTTTGAAAGTTTCGAAGTGTTGAAATGCCAACACCGTGGTGGGCGCCAGCACCGCCGCCTGTTTGTTGTCACTGATGGCCTTGAAAGCCGCGCGCATGGCGATTTCCGTCTTGCCGTAGCCGACATCACCGCACAGCAGCCGGTCCATGGGCAGCTGCGATTCCATGTCACGCTTTACGTCATTGATCGCTAAATCCTGGTCTTCAGTTTCGCTGTATTCGAAGGCATCTTCGAACTCGCGCATCCATTCGTTGTCCGCCGGGAAGCTGTGGCCCTGCGCGGTCTTGCGTTGCGCGTAGAGCTTGAGCAACTCCTCCGTCATGTCCTTCATGGCTTTGCGGACACGCGCTTTCGTCTTCGCCCAGGCAGCCGTGCCTAGATGATTCAGTACCGGCTTCGCGCCTTCCTGCGAGCGATATTTCTGCACCAGATCGAGACGAGTCAGCGGAACATAGAGCCTGGCAGCATCCGCGTAATCGAGCACCATGAACTCAGCATTCCCGTCGCCCTGGTTGATTTCTTTCAGTCCTTGATATTGGCCAATGCCGTGCTCCACGTGAACCACGTAATCGCCAACTTGCAGATCTCGAAAGTCTGAGAGAAAGGCCGAGGTCTTGGATTTCTGCCGCTGCGGCCGCGAGATCACCGATTCCGATTCGTCGAATAAATCTCGCGTACCGAAAACCGTCAGCCCGGCATCGGGAAGAATCATTCCATCGGGGATATACGCCTTGACTAAAGTGGTGGTGAGCACTTCGCCGGCGAAGTAGGCGGTCTCATCGGCATAACTTTCGCCGCCGCGGGTGCGGCTACCCAGGCGAAACGAAACCGCGTACTCGGTAAGGAAATCAGCCAACCGCTCAAGCTCGCCGGTGTTCGGAGCCGCAACCAGCACACGGCGGTTCGTAGCCAAATGCTTCTTCACTTCCTCCAGCATCATCGGAATCGAGCCGTGAAAGCGGGGACTGGGCTGCGAACGAATCTCCACGGTTTCAAGATCGTCGCCGCGCGTCACGCCGAGATGTTCGAGATCGACGCCGGGAATGGATCGCAGTTTGTCGGGCCATTCTTCAGGGGAAACATAAAGGTCTGACGGCCGCACCAGATTCCCGACTTGACTGCGCTCGTGGGCTTCGGAAACTCTTTCCCAGAACTGTTCCAGTTCACCGTTGAGCAACTCGGGTTCGTCAGCGATTACCGCCGCATTAGGCAGCAGATCGAAAATGGTTCCAGCAGATCCCGCGACCGGCGCATAAAATTCCCAGCCGGGAAATACTGTGACTCCCCCGGCCCGCACCGACTGCTCAATGATTTCTTCCGATCCGCTAATGCGCTTCCCGGAAAGACGCGCATGAATCGCACCGAGTAACTGTTCCGATACCGGGGTTTCGGAGAGCGGCAGCAGCGCCGCTTCGTCCGCGGGCGAAGAAGATCGCTGTGTCCCCGGATCGAACTTGCGGATGGATTCCACTTCATCACCAAAGAATTCCACGCGCACCGGCCTGTCTGCATCAGGTGAATAAACATCGAGAATTCCCCCGCGCAGCGCATATTCACCCGGCATTTCCACTACATCGGTGGAGTTGTAACCGACGGAATTCAAGTGCTCGATCAGACGATTGGTATCGAAACTTTCGCCACGCCGCAGAGTGCGGGCAAGATCCGCGTAATATTCCGGTGGTCGAAGTCGTAAAACCGTTGCCGCAACTGGCGCGATAATAATCGACGCCGCGCCGGTTGCGATCTTCCACAAAGCGATCGCCCGCTGCTCCTGAATCTCAGGATGGGGTGAAAGATTCTGAAATGGAAGCACGTCGCGACTGAGTAGCGAGACGATGGCATCGGCCGGCGCTCCTCCAATGAGTTCGGAAAACGCCTGAACCACCGGCAGCAGTTCGTCCGTCGCTTCGTTGTTGCGAGTGACAATAATGAGGGGGCGATCTAGAACTCTCTGCAACTCCGAAACTAACAGAGCTTTGGCCGGAGTGCTGGGTCCGGACACACGTATCCGACCCGTGTTTGCTCGAAGGTGGGAGACAACACGCGTGAACGCGGGGAGCTTTTCGACGTCCGCAAATAAATCGCGGACGAAAGGCAGGACCATTGCTCCACTATTTTACCAGTAGTAACAGCTCTGCCCTTCGCTCGCCGAATATCTCACAAGAAGCTAATTCCCGGATCCACCACTCGCACCGGCGCCGCTGGCGTCGTTAACGATACCCAGTGCGAACTTTTTGCCGGCAAAACGGATCTCCGACAAAGTGTAAGTTTTGTCACCGTTTGCGGACACGACTGCGCTGTTGCTTCCGATGGGATGATCCACATTCAACACCCGCGCCGGCGTAGAAGCTACCACGTTCTTGCCTTGATAGATCTTCAAATCGACCTGGTCACCGCTGCCTTCCCACTGTACCGTATAGTTGCCGACCGGCAATTGTTTTCCGGCAACGGTGGTGGGATGTTGCAGCTCAAATGAACCCTTGTTCGCAGCCAATGCACTTCCGGCAGCCAATACCATCACCGCCAGGAAAATACTTTTCAAACTCAAACCGAGATGTGATTTCACGAGTCCTCCTCTATTCCGGAACGCCGGAAAACGGTTAAGGCGGTCGCGGTTAAGATCGGGCTTGTTTTTTATCCCAGAAGCCCTAAAATGCAGGCTCGGGTAAGCAAGCGGGCGCGCGAAAGCGTGCTCGTCTCGCTGCAGGGGATTGTTCTCCGCTGGCCGCCAAACCTTGCGAGGCAGTCCCCTGGCCCTTTTTAGTTTTGTTTACTATGTGACGGACTGTCGCTCCGTCCTGACCTCAATACGCAAACAGCGGCATTGAGGTTCCGTTCATTGGTTGCTTGGACGGTTTATCTTTCGAGTGGTTAGCAGCGCGGAATTCCGGTGACATCAATTTGACAATCAGCTGCGCCGCTTCGGGTTGGACTTCCGCGTTTTTGGGGACGAAGTCTTCTCCAGCAACACAACTGCATGCGCGATTGCCGCATTGTCTGTGCCCATGCCTTCCGGAGTTTTAGCTTTGATTCCAATGCAATCTGGCGGCATGGCGATCAAACTGGAAACCGATTGGCGAATTGCAGCGGCATGCGGCCCGATCTTCGGCGCGGCCAGGATTAATGTGGAATCGACATTAAGAATTTTGTAGCCCGCTGCCTTCACCCGCCTCAGAGCTTCTGCCAGAAAGACTGCGGAGTCTGCGCCCTTCCAGCGCGCGTCGGAAGGAGAGAACAGGGTTCCAATGTCAGGAGCGGCGACAGCTCCCAGCAACGCATCCGTTATCGCATGCAGCAAAACATCGCCGTCGGAGTGTCCGCCCAAACCTTTGTCGTGCGCAATTTCTATCCCGCCGATTTTGAGCGGAATGCCACGCTTAAATTCGTGCGAATCCCAGCCGTAGCCAATTTTCATGCTAAAACTCCGGCCACGGATTTGTACGGATTCTCGCGGATTTTTTTTCTTTCATTATCAAAGACCAGTCTGCGGAATTGGGGCTTCAATCCGAAATTCAGTAATAAGCCAACTTCCATGTCAGTTGACCTAAGGTAATGCAGAATCTGCGCATCATGCGCCGGATCCAGCCCTTTGGCGCATTTCAACTCCAGGAGCACGCACTGTTCCACTGTTACATCCGCTCGGAATTCGCCAACCTTTTGATTACGAAACCAAACCGCGATGGGGACCTGGCGATTCACCATGAGCCCCGTTTGCCGTAATGCGATGACCATTGACTCTTCGTAAACCGACTCCAGGAATCCGTAGCCGAGTTCGTTGTAGACATCGTAAAAGATTCCGATGATTTTCCCGCTGAGGTCCGCGTATTGAGCCCGGGCTGAGCTGCCTGCATTTGAGAAAGTCTACAAGCTCAAATGGAATTTATCCGCGCTAATTCGTGAAATCTGTGGCCCGTTTTACCGTTTCAGGAAAAATTCAGCCAGCTCCAAATCGGCCGGTGTAGTGATCTTGATATTCCGCGGCGAACCCATCACCACCGCGACTGGATGTCCGGATCGCTCAACCAGTGAAGCTTCATCCGTGCCAATCATCCCATCGGCAGCAGCCTCGTCGAAAGCTTTTTTCAGCACGTCGTAACGAAAACCCTGCGGCGTTTGTGCCATCACAATTTTTTCACGCGGGATGGTAGCTTTGACGGTTGCGCCTTCGGGTGTGCGTTCGACCTGCTTAACTGTGTCAACCGCAGGCACTCCCGCGATTGCCGCACCGTATTTTGCAGCTGCCGAAATCACTTTATGAATAATTTCGTCAGTGACAAACGGACGGACCGCGTCATGCACCAGCACAATGTCGTCAGCCGAGGCTGCTACCTCGCGCAGTGCATTCGACACTGATTGCTGCCGGTGCTCGCCGCCTTCTATTAATACAGTCTTCTTGCGGAGGATCTCAGGCGATTCCCGCTCCAAGCGCTGCCGAAAAGAACTCATTTCACTCTTGCGAAGCGCCACAAATATTTCCGTAACTTCCAGATTGGCGGCAAATCTCCGCAACGTGTGAATCAATACCGGCGTGCCCTGCAACTCTACAAACTGCTTGCTGGCAGCAGGTTTGCCGGCTTTTCCCGATCGCGGAGACACCATGCGCGTGCCCAATCCGGCAGCCGGAATGATTACCGCTATCTTCATGCGGGCGAACAGTATACGAGGTGCCGCATCTACAGTTCAAATCCGGCCGTGCAACCAGAGCTGCACATCTGGCAACCAAAATATGCAGAAACTGATCTTAGTTGAGCAGGTTTGGAGGCGTAGTGAAGCATCGGTCGGTTGTCTCGCTGGTCAGCTACTGTTTGGTGACGGCAATTGGCGCCGCTTTGGTTTTCGCGATCATCGTCGCCGGCGGTTCCGTCGCTCTGGCCAGTCATCAAAGCGCCAGCGCAGAAGAAGTTCAGGAAGACGCTGCCGCGCCCCAGAATTCTGCTCAATTGCAGAACGGCGCGACCCCGCAGCATTCTGATCAGCAAGACCAGGCGCCTGCTGACCCCCAGCATTCCGATCTCTCCAGCTTCAGCGGTTTGATCACAGACTCCTATTGCGGAGCCAGGCATGAGCGGCACTCTAACCTGACTCCTGAGGACTGCGCTCGGGCCTGCATTCGCAACGGCGCGACCTACGTTTTGGTCAATGGGCATCGCCGCTACAAGTTGAGCGGTAACGAAGAATCGCTAAATAAATTTTTGGGGACACGCGCCACGGTCACTGGCACGCTACAAGGCGAAACTATCTCCGTAAGTTCAGCCGGACCTCAGCTTTAAGTTCTACTCGCTGGGCTGCTCGGCAATAACTACCTTCTTTGAATCCGACACTGAATTCGCCGCGCCCATCGCATTTCGAGAATCAGATCTCGGGGCGGTGCGCTCGTCCCATTTTCCGAAGATCATCTTCCCTGCCGTGGTCTGCAATACGGAAGTAACCGAAACGTCGATGGTTTTGCCGATCATCTTGCGTGCGTTGTCCACTACCACCATGGTTCCATCGTCGAGGTAGGCTACGCCCTGGTTGTATTCCTTCCCCTCTTTCAGGATGAACACCCGCATGGTCTCGCCGGGCAGAACAATCGGCTTGAGCGCGTTCGCCAGTTCGTTGATGTTAAGCACTTCCACTCCCTGTAGCTGCGCAACCTTATTCAAATTGAAATCGTTGGTGATAATTTTTCCTTCGTAGACTTTGGCCAGTTCGATCAATTTCAGATCGACTTCGCGCACGCCGGGAAAATCGTCTTCCACAATCTGAATTTGCAGGGAGGGGACTTTTTGCAGGCGCTGAAGAATATCCAGACCGCGACGTCCGCGATTGCGTTTCAGCGAGTCGCCGGAATCCGCCACTAGCTGCAATTCGCGCAGAACAAATTGCGGCGTAACTACCGTGCCATCCAGGAAGCCCGTTTCTGCAATGTCGGCAATGCGCCCGTCGATGATCACACTGGTGTCGAGAATTTTGTAGCTTTTCTTGAGCTGCTTTTCCCCTCCGAAAACTCCGCCCAGCGCGGCCAGGTTCAGCAGGTCGCCCTTGTTAGCGCCTACGATCAGGCCCACGTATGCCATCAGCAGCATCACCATGATTTGCAGAAAGCTGCGTAGCGAACTTTCCGCCAGGCTATTGCGAATCACCAACGCAAACAGGTAGGCGCCGAAGATTCCGAGAATGCTCCCAATCGCGGCACCGATAAGCCGCTTCAGGCTTACACGCAACAGACGCCACTCAAATACGACAATAGCCGCGCCGAGCAACGCGCCCACACCCGCGTCCAGCCTGGGACTAAGTCCGAATGGATGAATAAGAAAACAGGTGAAAGAAACAAAAATAATAAAAATGAAACGCACCAGAATTAAATCCACAGCCACTTCCTCCCCGAGACAACTGCTGCCCACACAATTGTCCCGCGCCGGCAAGGCGAAAATACATCCCAAATCCCGGCGTTTTCTATGGGGGCCCGTATAAAAATGAAGTCGGCCCCATGCCCAATTTTTCGGGCAAACGTTTAACGCCGAAAGTATATACCTCACTTCATAGAAATAAATATGTTTTACCGTACGCTCGACCTGCTGCGCCGGCCTGCCAGATTGTTACACTTTAGGTATGAAAGCCCTCGTCATCACTCGTCAGGGAGGCCCCGAGGTCCTGGAAGTGCGCGAGGTTGCTGAGCCAAAGCCAGGCACAGGCGAAGAACTGATCCGGGTAGAAGCTGGCGGCATCAACTTCGCTGACACTATGACCGCCAGCGGCGGATACCCTGGTACACCTGAGCCGCCTCTCGTCGCCGGACGTGAGTTCTGCGGGACCCGTGCCGGCAACGGCGAACGAGTGATGGGCTATACGCAATGGGGAGCATTCGCGGAAATTGTCGCGGCCCGCGGCTCTCTGCTGTGGCCCGTGCCTATGGGATGGAACGCACCCGAAGGTGCAGCTTTTCCAGTTAATTTCTTCACGGCATATTTTGCATACTGGAAGGCGGGGCTCATCGAAAATTCCAAAGGCTCGCGCGTCCTCATTCATGCTGCGGCCGGGGGCGTTGGAACTGCGGCTCTGCAGATAGGCAAGCTGCTGGGTGTCGAAATGTATGGCACGTCCTCCTCAGAAGAAAAATTAACCCGCGTAGAAGAACTCGGCTTGCAACACGGAATTAACTACAAGAAGCAAGACTACGAAGAAGCGATAAAAGACCTGACCAAGGGAGAGGGCGTAGATGTAGTCTTCGAAATGTTAGGCGGCGAGCACGTCTTGAAAAGCGTCCGCTGTTTGCGAGATTTTGGCCGCGTGATCGTGTACGGCACTGCCACCGGGCAGCGGGCCCAACTCGATCCCGGCGTGCTTTACGCCAAAGGTGCCAGCGTTCACGGCTTGTGGTTGACTTATCTTTCGCAGAAACCGGAACTCATGCGGCAAGCGTGGCAGCAGCTTTCGACATGGGCAGCACAGGGCCATCTTCGTCCTGTGATTGAAGCCGTCTTTCCGATGGAAAAAGCAGGAGATGCTTACCGGCTGTTACTCGAGCGAAAAAATTTTGGGAAAGTCGTGCTAACGATTTGAGCGCGTGGCGCGGGCGCGCTCGCCCGCGGTTGCTTGACCTTCGAACTCTCCCGCCAACTCTTCATGTTTCTGCTTAGCCGCTTTCACCAGCGCATTGAAGATCGCGCGTGAATTGGTGTCGTCATCAAACGACCGCTCTGGATGCCATTGCACCGCCAGCACAAAGTGATCCAGCGATGTTCCTTCCAGCGCTTCGATAATTCCATCTTCGGGGCAGCGCGCCACGATCTTTAAACCGTCACCGATTAGGTCCGCAGACTGATGGTGGCTTGAGTTCACGCGAACGGAAAGGGCACGACTTACAGTGGTGCCGTCAAGCGACTTGGGATGTTCGGCGACATCCTGAGTTCGTAGAATATTTTCCAACGTTGAGCCTTCTTCAATCTCCACCTCGTGCGCTTCGGATACTTCTCTGCCAGCCTCATGATTTACCGGCGATTGGATATGCTGCAGCAGCGTCCCAGAACGATAAACATTCAATATCTGCAAGCCATAACAAATCCCCAGCACTGGCTTGCGCATGTTGTAAGCATCCTGCAACAGCAACTCATCGACCATGTCGCGTTTGGGATCGGCCGCCGCAGTCTTGGGGTTCTTTTCCGCATCGAACTTCGCCGGATCGACATCGGCTTTACTTCCCGGCAACAATACGCCATCGCAGCGTTCAATGAGCTTCATCACCTCTGCGGGCGTTCGATCGAGCGGGATCCTTACCGGCTCAGCCCCAGAAAGCTCGAGGGCACGTTCGTATTGTGGGATCGCCCGCTGTGCGTATTCGGGATCACTGCTGTGGGGCAGCGGGATGGCGATACGTGGTCTCATGCGATTAGGCGGGCCGCTCAATCTGGCCCTCGATCCGACGCAGAACTTTCTGCCGCCGATAATGTCTTACTTCCATAAAGCTTGCCGAAACCAGAACAATCGCCCCCGCCATTGCAGCCGCGGGAGCCGCGATAAAACGATATGCAATCCTAAGGTCTGGATGAATGTGGTGCAGTTTCGCCGCCAGGAGCACCGCGCAAATCCCCAGTAACAGGCTGACCGCGAACGATAAGAGCGATACGACAACTGTCACCAGCAAAACTCGAACTGGTATGAAATACCAGCGCGGCATAGGGCTCACCGCCTCGGAAGAAACTGTCATTTCGGGCTCTCCTAAGTTTAACCCAGCTACGATTCTCCAATCGGCCAGCAACGGTGGGTTAGAATACTCGCAATGTCCCAAGCTGCATCGGCGATCACGCGCCCACCTTCCGAAGTGGTCCGGGAGACCCCGGTAGCACAGGCTCCCAACGGAATTTGTTACGCAGTATCTGGAGAGATGAGCATTTCGAGCGCCGATCTTGAACGGATGGTGTCAGCAGTCCCAAAATCCATCGCCGGGGCGTTGCAGCGCAAGGCGTACTACTTTGTTCCGCTAACGGTTAATCAGGGCGATCAAACCGTCATCGCAGACCGGTACGACGTTGCGCTCAGCGACAGCGCGGTCTGCCATCGCAATCTGGAACTCGGGAATTCGCAATGCGTGTTCATTTCCACTCGTCTGATGGATGATAAGTTCTCTATCGCTTTTGAGTTTTACATCAATGTCGGACACGCCTTCGTTGAACAGGCCGGCGTCTCGCGCGAATTCAGTGATCTGGTGTGGAAGCAATCAGAATCCAGCGTCCGCGGAGAAACTTCACTGGATGCCTGGGAATCGCGAAAACTTGCGACCGCGCACACCATCGATGCCGATCGTCACAAGAACGAATATTTCGCAGCAGCGTTTTCTGACGCTATTTCGATCTATCTTCTTTCTCTTTCTCTCGATGTCGATTATAACGATCTGCGAGAGCGGGATTATCCCCTGTTAGCTCCGGCCGCCATGGCCGAGCGTTTGCGCAAGATTGCCGAGATGTTCCCGGCAAATCCAGGATTTGAGTTTGCTGTGTATTACCGCAGGCGGCCCTGAATACTACTTTTGAGTTATCACGAGCTCACCATTTTCTACTCGTAGGCCGGCGATGCCCGCAGGCAACTTCAACTGCCCACGCTGTTCTATCAACTTTTTCTGCAACGCAGAATTGACCAGCGAGACTGGAATGTTGAGTTCGCCGACTTTGAATTCAGTCGGATCAAAGGTCACGTAGCCATCTTGTGATCCGAGATGGCCAGATAATGTGACGTACACGTCTCTACCTGCGATCTGGGTAGCGAACTGGCCGCGAGCGACATCTCCCTCCAGCTTCACTTCGTATCCCTTCACCTGCACCTGACCCTGGCTAATAGCCGCATCCGGAGACGAAGGCGCTGTGCTGACTGGTTTGGCTGGATCGCTGGTCGAAACGGCGGGCGCACTCGCGGAAGGCGAGCTGGTGGACTGCGCGATCTCTGCACTCACTTCGTCGGAGCTGAAGCGCACTTCGGCAGGCGTGTCATTGGTAGTCCGAGGCGTTTCCAGTCGCTCAATCTTCTGGTCAAAAGACGAGGCATTTGCCTTCTCCACTTCTTGACTCTGGGGCTCGGCGACCGGTTGCGGCTTGCTGAAAAGCTGGTAGAGCGTGACTGTGCACCCCAGCAGCATCACCGCGCTGAAAATGCGTCTTCCTGTAATCTGCATGGTTTCCTTTGGACAATTCTGGGGCGAAGACCATGGTGACTGAAAACCGACGTTTAGCAGAGGTGACGGAAGCTGCTGGACGATAGGGTTCATTCCGCCGCTCCCGCGAGAAGGTCAAAAGCCTTTACCACAGAGGTCACAGAGTTTCACAGAGGAAAAGCACGGAGGCGTACCAAGCAACATTTTCTCTGGTGGTCTTTCTCTGTGGCTTTCCTCCGTGAAACTCTGTGCCCTGTGGTAAAGGTGTTGGTTTCCCAGAACCATCAACCAAGCTTCTTAGCCACCGATTCGTTCACCAATTGAGGATTCGCTTGACCTTTCGAGAGTCTCATCACTTGGCCGACAAAAAACTGCGAAACAGTTTTTTTGCCAGCGCGATACTGTTCAACCTGCTTGGGATTGGCGGCGATCACTTCATCCAGTATCTTCTCAATGACCGAAGTATCGCGTGACTGCGCGGGACGACCTTGTTCTTCGTACACTTCTGGAAAATCTTTCCCGCGTTCGAAACATAGGTCGTACAAGTCCTTCAGCATCTTCCCCGAAATTGCGCCCGATTCCACTAAATCAGCCGACTCGGCAACACCCTTCATAGTTACGGGGGACTGCTCAATCTCCAGGCCCTTCGCCTTCAGGCGTCCAATCAGTTCGCTTTGTACCAGGTTCGCAACCCGCTTCGGATTCTTCGCCGCCTTGGCTGCCGACTCAAACTGATCGGCCAGTAATTTCGTCAGCGTCAAAGTGTGCGCGTCTTGCGCGGTGATTCCGTAATCCGCCATCATGCGCTTGCGGCGGGTTTCGGGAAGCTCCGGCAAGGTGCGGCGGATTTCTGTGCGCCACTTTTCGTCCACAACCAAAGGCAGCAGATCGGGCTCCGGGAAATAGCGGTAATCGTGCGCCTGTTCCTTGGAGCGCATGCTATATGTCTTGCCTTCGATTGAATTGTAAAGTCGCGTCTCCTGTGTAATTTTGCCGCCGCCCTCGATAACCCCGATCTGCCGTTCGATTTCGTATTCCAGCGCTTCACGGATAAAACGGAAGGAATTCACGTTCTTCACTTCCGTCTTCGTGCCAAATGCTTTCTGACGGTGTGGACGCACGCTGACGTTGGCGTCGCATCGCAGCGATCCTTCTTCCATGTTCACGTCGCTTACGTCCGTATAAAGGATGATCTCTTTCAATCGCGTGAGATATTCGTAGGCCTCATCGGGTGTCGCGATGTCGGGTTCGCTGACGATCTCGATCAGCGGAACGCCACTGCGGTTCAAATCAATCGCCGTAGTCTCGCCGGCTCCAACGAAACCATCGTGCAGACTTTTGCCCGCGTCTTCTTCGAGGTGAACCCGCGTGATCCCAATCCGTTTGGTTCCAGAGCCACTGATGATTTCAATGAATCCGTGCTCGGCCAGCGGCTTATCAAACTGCGAAATCTGATAGCCCTTGGGAAGGTCAGGATAAAAATAATTTTTTCGCGCGAAGATGGAAGTCTCGCGAATCTCGCAGTTCAGGGCTAGTGCAGCCAGAGTGGCAAACTCAACCGCTTTTCGATTTAGCACCGGCAAGGCTCCAGGAAGTCCGAGGCAAACCGGGCACACGTTCGTGTTCGGCGGATCGCCAAAGCGCGTCGAACAGGAGCAAAAAATCTTGCTTGCAGTCAGCAGTTGGACGTGAACTTCCAATCCAATGACTGGCTCATATTTGGCCCGCACCGGGGCCGAGGTTTCTACAGACGTTGCCATATCTTTAAGGAATTATAGAGCAGGCAAGGAGGTGAACTCCCCAGGCATTTCCCGTGTCATCCCGAACTCCTTCGCTGTAAGCGGACGAGAGAGGGATCTTACGATACGATTGAGCCGTCACGGAAGTAGAAAGGAAGGTCAATAGCATCAAGCAGATTGGCGGCATGCGAAGAACACTGAGCGAAAACTGGGCGGCTTGTCGGTTCCACAACTGACTATTTCAAGCCAATGTAAATATCGACTTGCCCGTTCTGCGGGTCCAGTGCGCGCTGATCGTAAAGCTCGAAGTCGGTCTGATACGCCCTCTTGAGCTTTCCTTGATTCTCAAGCTCAAAAATCGTCAGCCAGGCCTCGGGTATAACCTTCGGAAACGGCCCTTTCTCGGTTGTAATGACCGCGTACTTGCCGGCGGGTACGTGTTTCAGCACCAATTCCGAAGGTGCAACGACGTTCTGCTTTGCAGGCGCGCCGACCATGAAAGTGTACTCGCCGTTGTGATCGCTGGCGTATTCAGAATAAACAGCGTAGAGGTTTGGTCCGGTCTTGTCAGGAATTTTATCGGCCATTCCTTGGTCAATAAATCTATGCCACTGCTGGTGAATGATCCCCTCCGCAGTCGCCTCCTGCGCATTATTGGTTCGCGCCTGAATTCCAATAACTGTGAACCCGGGAATCTCTACAGTGTGAATGGTCGGCTCCTTCGCGAATTACTTAATTTCCATCACTTCTTTTTCTTTCGCTTTGCACATGTCTTCCATTTTCTTAATTTCGCCGTCGGTCAGCTTTTGGATCTCATCCATTGAGCGCTTCTCTTCGTCTTCGGTGATCTTTTTATCCTTCAGCGCTTTTTTGATCGCGTCATTTCCATCGCGGCGAATATTGCGCACCGCAGTGCGATGATCTTCAAGCACCTTATGCAGGTGCTTCACCATTTCCCGTCTACGTTCTTCGGTTAATGGCGGGATCGGCACGCGAATGATCTTGCCATCATTCATCGGATTGAGGCCCAACT
>JBOGLH010000023.1:0-5740 GCA_050746025.1 Terriglobales bacterium
ATATTGCGCGCGATCCCCGTTGGGGACGAATTGTGGAGGGCGCCGGGGAAGATCCGTATCTTGGCTCGGTTGTCGCAAGAGCGCGGGTGCGAGGATTTCAAGGCGACAGCATCGCCGATCCGCAGAGTGTTGTGGCCTGCGCGAAGCACTATGTTGGCTACGGAGCCGTCGAGGGCGGTCGCGACTACAACACTGTGGATATTTCCGAAGAGTTACTGCGCGAAGTGTACCTGCCGTCGTTTCATGCGGCGGTGGATGCCGGGGTCGGCACTTTGATGTCTGCGTTTAACGATCTGAACGGAGTTCCGGCCACCGCTAATCATCACACGTTGACCGACATTCTGCGCGACGAATGGAAGTTCAATGGGTTTGTAGTGAGTGACTACAACTCTGTCCACGAATTGATTGCCCATGGCGTGGCAGCCGACGATTCGCAGGCTTCTCTCAAAGCTCTGACCGCGGGTGTCGATATGGATATGGCCGACGACGATTATGAAAGGCTGATTCCTGAGTTAGTGAAATCCGGCAAACTGTCGGAGAGCGTCGTAGATGAAGCTGTCCGGCGCGTGCTGCGGGTGAAATTTAAGGCCGAACTGTTCGAGCATCCCTATGCCGATCCGACTCGTGAGAAAACTGACATTCTCACTGCAGAAAGTTTGCAGACCGAGCGCAAGATGGCGCAGGAGTCCATGGTCCTACTGCAGAACAACAATGATTTGCTGCCTTTAAAGAAAGAGCAGACGGTTGCAGTGATTGGCCCACTGGCGGATGACAAAGCTTCGCAACTTGGCTCCTGGGCAGGGAATGGGCAGGCGAAAGATGCGATCACACCTCTCGAAGGAATCACCGCGAAGTTGGGCAAAGGGCATGTGCTCTACGCAAAGGGAGTCGATATTCCGCCTTTTGAAAAAGGACTTGCCGCCGGGGTGGCCGCGCCTGCTCCGATCTCTGCTACCGGGGCTGCGGGCGTTCAAACCAGCAACAAACCGGCCAGCATTGAAGATGCGGTGAGCGCCGCCAGTAAAGCGGATACAGTAATTCTTTTCGTCGGTGAACTTGCGGGCATGACCGGGGAGGCGAGTTCGCGTGCGTCACTAGAGTTGCCAGGAGATCAAATGAAATTGATTTCTGCCGTGCTGGCGACAAAAAAACCGGTGGTGCTGGTCCTCGAAAGCGGCCGTCCGCTGAACATCAGCTGGGCGCCTGAGCATGTGCCGGCGATCATGCAGGCCTGGTTTCTGGGCGTACAGTCCGGCAACGCGATCGCCGATGTTCTTTTCGGAGATGCTTCTCCCAGCGGCCATTTGCCTCTGAGTTGGCCGCGATCAGTTGGCCAGATTCCGGTTTATTACAACCATAAGGCGACGGGGCGGCCATCTTCACCGGACCGTTGGCACACTGGGTATCTCGATATGAGCAAAGAGCCGTTGTATCCGTTCGGCTACGGGCTCACTTACACGAAATTCCAGTTCAGCGGCGTAAAAGCTGACTCATCAATTTCGAAAAATGGGGTGCTGCACGTGAGCGCCGAAATCGAGAACACCGGGAAGCGCGAGGGCACTGAAGTTGTGCAGCTCTATGTTCACGACCGCGTGGCTCCAACTTCACGTCCAGTGCGTGAATTGAAGGGATTTCAGCGTGTGACACTTGGTCCTGGAGAACGCAAAATGGTGCAATTTACTGTGCAAGCGCATGATCTGGGCTCATACAACCCCGATATGCACTGGATCGTTCCTTCCGGAACTTACGATGTCTGGGTCGCGCCGGATGCGGTCAGCGGAGTGGCTGGCACCTTTGAGGTCCAATAATGTGCAGCAGGACTTTTCAAGGTTTAACTTCTTTGGGCTGCTGATCCGCTGACAACTTGTTTTAGGAACTCAGGATCCTTGGAGAATATGGGACTTTTCTCGGGATCCTCGATGTCCGTTTCGAGCGACATCAATCCCTGCCGACGGGCTTTATTCAACAACTCATACGTTAAGCGGAGCGACTCGATGTAGCGCTGCTTGGTGAACTTGGATTCTTTGAAAACCACCACGACGCCTGCGACGATCTGCTTCAGTATGTGGAGGGTTGGCAATCAAAACTGTGCCGCCCGCAGCCCCGCCAATGATGAGCAGTTCCGCCGGTTGTAACAGGACCCTGAAATTGCCGTGCTCCATCAGATATCCGCCGAGGATGGCTCCGATAACGATGACGATGCCGATGATTGCAAACATTAGAGTTTCTAAAGCAGCCGGTGCCGGAACACACTCCAGGCGGAGGACGGACGCGACCCCTCAGTGCATTCATCGGCTAAAAATAGAGATACTTCACTCGAGGACGGCTCGCGTGGGTGGTTTTCGTCAAATTGCCGTTCTGGCGCGGGTTTCGGCTGTGGAAGCCTTTAGCACGTTAGTGCCATTCTCAATTCATCCCTCTCGCACTAACGTTACCGGTGAGCAGTTCTGGGGGAGGGCTGCCCGGGCGTACCGAACTCGCAAGAGTCAGGTACGCCCGTTTTATTTTGCGAATCATTTTCGCGCTCCCGTTTTCTGATTCCTCTTCTCGCGGGGCTGTCAAGCCTCTATCCGGTAAATGAAAGTAAAAGGGGAGTGACACAGGCTTTACGCCTGAGTGACATGTCGCGCGCATATAGCGCGGTAGGATTCCTCGCGAACCAGCCGAAACGGTAAAGAATCAATCTGCAAAAAATCGAATGCCGTATTCGTCCGTTCCAAGGAGGATGCTATGCAGCGTCGTGCTCTCGCGCTCATCGTTATGCTCGGGCTAACACTGATGTTTTTACCCAGTGCGGCCAGGGCACAATATCAACTCAGGAATCTCTCTTCAAATCAGGTTAAACAGGCAGAGCACGTTGATCCATTAAACGTAAATGCCTGGGGCCTTGCTCGGGGCGCAACCACGCCTTGGTGGGTTGCCGATAACGGATCAGGCTGGTCAACGCTCTATAACGCGCAGGGCGTTAAGCAGGGACTTGAAGTGGAGATTCCGCCCGCGCCTGGAGCCGGTCCGATGGGACTTGCGACCGGCGTGGTATGGAATCCGTCACAGACCGGCGAGTTCGAGGTTCAAGGCTTGCCAACGTTTTTTATTTTCGACAGTCTGGACGGCACAATTAGTGGCTGGGCTCCAGGACTTACGCTTTTCGATGCTGCCATTGCGGTGGATAATTCGAAGAGCGGGGCATCGTACACCGCTCTGGCAATCACTAACAAACCTTCAGGCAATTTCTTGTTTGCCGCGGACACTGCAAACAACCGGGTGGATATTTACGACGGCAGCTTTAGTCACACCGGCACGTTTGCGAATGACCCAGCTATCCCTAGTGGGTTCTCGGTCTTCGGGATTCGCGACATTAACAGCAAGGTATACGTTTCGTTCGCCGATTCGTCGGGAGGCCCCGGTGGATTCATCGACGTCTACAAAGAAGACGGCAGCTTGATCGGGTTGTTCGCAGAGGGTGCGCCGCTCAATCAGCCTTGGGGATTTGCTCTGGCGCCATCAACCTTCGGGCCCTTGAGCAACACGCTTCTGGTCTCTAACAATACGAACAATGGCGCCATTCACGGATTCAACTCTAAAGGGCAGCTCGTAGGTACGATCAAAGACACGACGGGCAGGATCATTCAGATTGACCAACTCTGGGCGATTGATTTTGGAGGCGGTAACCTGACCAATGGTGGCGCCAATAGATTGTTCTTCACTGCTGGGCCACATAATAATTTGGTCGGCACGTTTGGGTCGATCGCCTTTAAGTAGATCACGCGAAAATTGGGAAATGCGGGCCACAGATTCCCGTCTGGGCCCGTTTACCCACGCCCTCCGCGCCCGCCTATGGCGATTTAAGTTATCTCCAAAATACGCCGATGTTCTGACGGTGAGCGCTCGCAAGACCTCTCCTCCACCTGCCGGCAAGCTTGCTGCCTCCGGCTTCAGTTATGTTGCGCGGCAACCCATCCTTACGGTTGATGAAAAAGTCTACGGTTACGAATTGCTGTTTCGCGACGGAATCGAAAATCATTTTCGCGAAACTGATGCCGATTCGGCTTCGCGGCGCACACTCGACACGTCGCTTCAAATGGGACTCGACCTGTTGTGTGATTCGAGGCGCGGCTTCATAAACTGCACTCGCGAGATCCTGCTCAAAGACTATATGACTCTTTTGCCGCCCAGGCTGGCGGTGGTCGAAGTGCTCGAATCGGTGCCGGTCGATGACCTGGTCATAGCGGCATTGAAGCGCCTGAAACAAGCCGGATACCTGGTTTCGCTGGACGATTTTGTAATCAACGATCCGCGCGAGCCTTTGACCGAGTTCGCAGACATTATCAAAGTAGATATTAAGCAAACCGCGCCTGAACACTACGCCGCGATGTTGACTAAGTACGGATAATGGATTCGTCACCTGCTGGCAGAAAAAGTGGAAACTCGGGAAGAATTTACGGCAACCAAAAAAGCTGGATTTCCTTATTTTCAAGGATATTTTTTTCGTCGCCCCGAAGTGCTCCAGGCCAAAGAAATTCCCGCCAGCCGGGTGAATTACTTACGATTGTTGAGCGCAGTTTCACAGCCCGAACTCAACCCACGTGAGTTCGAGAACATTATCAAACACGAAGTGTCCATCTGCTACCGCTTGCTGCGTTATCTGAATTCAGCTGCATTCGGCATCCAAAACGAAGTGCATTCTGTTCGTCATGCGCTTGCTCTGCTAGGCGAGCGTGAAGTCCGGCGCTGGGTGCGCCTGGTGGCCACTCTTGCAATCGGCGAGAATCGATCGAGCGAGTTGGTCACCACCGCGATGGTCAGAGCGCGATTTTGCGAATTGCTGGCGTCCCGCGTCCCTCATGGTGAGTCCGATTTGTTTCTGATGGGCATGCTTTCAATGGTCGATGCAATACTAGAAATTCCCATGACCAGTGTTCTGGAGTCAATTCCTCTCGACCACGAAACTAAGGCCGTACTCCTGGGCGCACCCAGCAAACTTCGTCCGCTTTACGATCTGATGTTGGCACGAGAATCAGGAGATTGGAACATTACAACTAGCTGTTCCCACAAACTCGGCCTGACGGAGAGCGAAGTCGCGGAGTCCTTCTGGCAGGCGATGCAATGGGCGAGTCAGGTCAGCGCGCAGCCTTAGTGGCTTTGCCGTAAGCAGTTCGGTGCGGAGGAATCCTCTGTACATGGAGCGAAGACCGTTACTTCTGTGTAAAACTCGGGTTAGTTAGGACTTGCGCTGCTTGGCGGCGAGCGGTAGCATAAGAATGTTCCCAACGGTCAAGCCCCCTGGCTGACCTTCCGCGCCTAACGGCTCCAGGCGCACAACGGACATAGATCAATTTAAGAGAATTCCAGCCGCAATGGGTTTTTCCGCACGGTACGTGCATCTGCACGACGCAAGGTTCCCCAATCGCGGTGAGAGCAGGAAAGCGAAACCCGGTTCGCCTTTCGGGCGTACTAAATACGACTTAACGAGAACAATATGAATGCAGGACCAGGACGTCCCTCCGGTGGAGGAGGGAGAAACAGGCGACGGCGTGGACGCCGTCCTAAAGGCGGAAATCCGCAAGGCCGGCCGGGACGCGATAATCAGCGCGACAGTATTTACACCGCACCCATGGATCATAGCTACCGCGCGGCCCTGGCCGGCGGCAACAATGGTTCTCGTCCCGGCCGGCATCGGCCTGGCTTTGCGCCCAACTACCCGCAGGTTGAACCCGAGCCCTTGCCCATGCGCGAGGAC
>JBOGLH010000024.1:0-31243 GCA_050746025.1 Terriglobales bacterium
GTGTACTTCGCCGCGGTGATTTCAACTGCATAAATTATTTATCGCTGTATCTTCTCGGCACACGTTTTGAAATCGCGCATAGAATTTCGTAAGGAATAGTGTGTGCCAGCTCCGCATGCTCGCGGGCGTCAACGCTGAGGCCGTCGCTTGAGCCGAGCAGAATTACTTCGTCAGCTACTTTGATTCCAGGAATTCCGGTTACATCCACCATGGTCAGATCCATGGAGATTCTGCCGACGATCGGAGCGTAGTGTTCGCGCACAATGACCCGTCCGCCGGCTGACAGCCCGCGGTTCAGACCGTCAGCGTATCCCACGGGAAGCATAGCGATGCGAGAGGGAGCCTTGGGGACATACGTTCCGCCATAGCCCAGCGCTTGTGCCGCGCGCATCTCGCGAAGAGAAAGGATGCGAGTCTTCCAGGTGAGAACCGGCTGGACCGAAAGTTTCAGTGCCCGCCCGCTTACGATGCGACCGGCTCGTTCAAATGGCAGGTGGTAGCCATATAGCGCCAGCCCCGGGCGCACCATCGAGTTCCAGCTTTCGTGGTGAGAGATGACCGCCGATGTGTTGACCGCATGAATCAACTCCGGCTGCAGGCCACAGTCAGCGAGGGTTTTTCGTGCCGCCTCGAACGTTTTCAATTGTTCGCCGACCGAAGGCGCGTCCAGCACTTCAGAAGATGCGATGTGAGTAGACACGCCTTCGACCCTCAAATGCGGCGATGACTTAAGAACAGAACAAATGCGCGGCAGGTCTTCCGGAGCGGCGCCGAGCCGCCCCATTCCAGTGTCGATTTTAAGATGGATTGGATGCGTGACCCCGAGCCTGGCAGCCGCGCGTTGCATCAGCTCGACCTGACTTATTTCCCAAACGGTCGGGGTGAGTCGCAGCCTGACAATTTCCTCTTCTTCGCCGCGCCAGAAGCCGGTCATCAGCAGAATTCGCGTGCCGAGCCCTTCTTCGCGCAACGGAATGGCTTCATCGAGCGACGTTACTCCCAGCCAGGTCGCGCCTTCTTGCTCTAAAGCCAGAGCGCATTCGACGGCTCCGTGGCCGTAGGCGTCTGCTTTGACGACCGCGCAGACCGTCACGCCACTACCAACATACTGCGCAACGGTGCGGTAATTCTGCCGCAGCGCGGAAAGAGAGACTTCCGCCCAGGTCGGGCGCGTAGCGGCGCGTTTCGCGATTTCTGTGGTGGCCACTCTCGCGATTATAGTGGGCGCATGCGAAAGCCACAGGTTACCGCTGTGCTACGCCACGTTAGTGCCCAAGCACAAAATTCACTGTGATCTCAGTCTCGACTTCGATTGGCTCATGGTTGAGATAGTAAGGGCGGTATCTTCGATGTGAAGCTGCTTGGCTATCGCTGGAACTGCGGCTCAACTTTTTGGATCAGATTTCCTTCCGTTACCACGGGGGTGCGCATGGGTACAACTATCCCAACTTCATTCCCGCCAGCCTGCGCATCATGTTGCCCTTGCCCATTTGCTTGAACATCTTACGCATCTGGGCGTATTGGCGGAGAAGATTATTCACCTCCTGAACGGTTCTTCCCGATCCGCGGGCGATGCGTTTGCGGCGGCTGCCATTGATGACGTCGTGATGAACGCGCTCGTAAGCGGTCATAGAATTAATGATCGCCTCGACGTGGTTGATCTGCTTCTCGTCGATCTTGTCGGCGTGCTTTTGCAGTCCGGCAAACGGGCCAATGCTGGGAAGCATACCCATTAAGCTTTGCATTGATCCCATCTTGCGAACTTGCCGCAGCTGATCGCGAAAATCTTCCAGCGAAAATCCATCACCCGAAAGCGCGCGGGCGGCGATGTCCTGGGCTTTCTTCTTATCGACCGTCTGTTCGGCGCGCTCGATTAGCGAAAGAATGTCGCCCATGCCAAGAATGCGCGATACGATGCGGTCAGGATGGAAGGGCTCGAGCGCGTCATACTTTTCGCCAACGCCGATAAATTTGATCGGCGAACCCGTGACCTGGCGAATGGAGAGCGCAGCGCCACCGCGAGCGTCGCCATCCATCTTGGTGAGTACTACGCCGGTGAGCGACAGTTTCTTGTGGAATTCTTCCGCCGAACGGACCGCGTCCTGTCCGGTCATGGCGTCGGCAACGAACAGAATTTCTGAGGGATTCAGCATGCACTTGAGCAACTGCATCTCGTCCATCAGTTGATCGTCGATGTGCAAACGGCCGGCGGTATCGACAATCAGCACGTCGCAGCCGGAGTTGATGGCTTCGCGGCGGGCTTCCTTGGCAAGCCGTTCTACGGTCGCGGTATTCGCTTCGCCAACCTGGCCTTCGTAAATCTGCGCCTTGATTGCCTGGGCAACAACTTTCAACTGCTCGCGCGCCGCGGGACGATATACGTCGACCGACACCAGCAGCGGACGATGTCCGCCGTTCTTGAACCAGTGCGCCAGCTTTCCGGAAGTTGTGGTTTTGCCGGATCCCTGCAGGCCGGCCATCAACACGACCGTGGGCGGCTGCGAGGCGAACTTCACACGCGCCGTGTCTTTGCCGAGAATTTCGATCAGCTCGTCGCGGACGATCTTGATGACCTGCTCGCCCGGCGAAAGCGCGGTCGCCACTTGCTGACCGACCGACTTCGCCTGCACCTGGTCGATGAACTGTTTGACGACTTTGAAGTTGACGTCGGCCTCAAGCAGCGCCAGCCGCAACTCGCGGAGGGTCTCCTGCATGTTCTCTTCGTTGAGGACCGCCTGACCGCGCAGCGACTTGAAAGTTTGTTGGAGCCGTTCCTGAAGATTCTCAAACATAGGAATCATTATTTTAACAGCGGGATCGGATGGCGCGGATCGAGCGGCTGCAACTGCCAGATGGCGAGCTAAAAGACGAAAGCAGTCAGCAGACTAAAAATCAGATACTCTGATGGACGAGAGAAACCTTATTGTCCACTCCGCCGAGCCCGGAAGTCTCTTCAACCAATTCGCCAGTCGCTCCTGCGTGGCACGCCATTGCCGTGGTGTGCATCATGCTCGCGATCTCGGGGCTAAGCTATTATTCGCGCGGGATCGCTCCCGCCGGACGCCAGCGCAACCAGATTTCAAGCTACGTGGCGGCGATCATCATGGAATGGCTGGTATTTGGTTTCATCTGGCTGGGGCTGCGGCTCCGGAAGCAGCGCATGCGGATCTTACTGGGCGAAAGATGGGGAGGTGCTAGGCATATCCCGCGTGATATTGGTATCGGCGTTTTATTTTTGATCGCTTCTAATCTGGTGCTCAGCCTGATCGGTCACCTGCTAAAGGCCGCACCCAATTCAGCTATCCGCGGCATCCTGCCGCATACGCCGGCACAGATTTCGGTCTATTTTTTGCTCACCGTGACCGCTGGAATATGCGAAGAGGTCATTTTTCGTGGATACCTGCAACGGCAATTTTCATTTTTCTTTAGGAGTGCCGCGATCGGAATAATTTTGCAGGGCGTGATTTTCGGCGCTTCTCATGGCTATCAGGGGCCGAAGTACATGCTGATTATTGTTGTTTACGGCATTCTGTTTGGAGCGCTAGCCCAGCGCCGGCGCAGCCTGCGGCCGGGGATGATCGCACATTTTCTCCAAGACTTAACCACCGGAGTAGTGGCCGGTCGCTTTCTGAGGTGATCGAAAGCCTCAATTCCTAAAGGGGCGGGCGGCACAGGCAGACCTTGCATGTACTAGCGAAATGTTGGGTGCCTCGCTCCTCGCGCATTTTTTAGAAAGGCGGTACCGGCTGCAAGTCCCAAAACGGTGATAAATAACAAAGCAATTAAGATAAAAGCCTGGTCCGCTGTCCTAAATACTTCCCCAAATAGCAATGACTCCGGGAGGCCCGGAGCCATGAAAGCGTGTGGTGCACAGCACTCTGTCTGTTATCAGTATTCGAGGTGGACTGGCTTCTGTCAAGTTACTCGGGGAGATTATCTCTGCGTTATCTCCCCAAAAGGAACTTCTCCCACGAACCGGGATTCGAACCCATATCTGCGACTTGGACAGAGTGCTGTGTTCCCGTTACACCACAGGCCCGGAGTGCAGTTTCGCGATTAAACGGCAAAATGGCAAGCCAATACGACACATTTATTATTTTGTTAGTACCAGAATGGGAGACGAAGACAGTCTACTGCAAGAACGATTTTCCGCTGCCGGGCATCAACCCTCGTACGCAGCGGCCGGCAACCCCGTGATCCGCAGGCCCGAATGTCCCTTATACCGGATATTTAGCCCAATGAGCACGGCCGTGATCTGCTCGACGATGCGGGCATTCTCTAGCCTTCCGCCATCGAGGGCCCGCACACCGGGAATTTTGCGCGCCAATTCGCGAACCCGCTTGCCTGCGTTCTTATCGTCGCTACAAACGATCACATCACAATCGACTGGACCTTCTTGTTGGAGCAGGTCGGCGGCCAGATTGTGAAATGCGGCCACCACGGTCACTCCATCGGGCACAAGCTCCGCCGCCTGCTGCGCCGCCGAGCCTTGCCAGACGCCGAGAGTGCGCGTGGGTTTGCCGCCAATGCTCGCGGCCAGAGGGACGGTGGTATCCACAAGTATTTGTCCGGTACGCAACGACGGCTTGATATGCTTCATGGTTTCTGTGTGGGCCGCGAAGGGAACAGTAAGGACAACGATTTCGGCATCGGAGCAGGCGAAGCGGTTCTCGGTGCCAGATATTTTCTTATCATCGCCTGCGCTTGCGGATAAATTCGCGGCGGTTTCCAAAGCGCGTTGTGCGTCACGCGAGCCGATGATGATGGTCTCGCCCGCCTGTGCCCATCGCAGAGCCAGTCCCGAACCTTCCGGCCCAGTACCCCCGACAATGGCGATGCTCACGCGAACTCCGCGTCCAGCAGCGGTTCGGCGGGATGGGTCTCGAATGCTTCTTTGATTTGGATTCGCGAATACAGAGTGTTCCGTTCCGCGGGAATCCGCCCGATTTGCCGGATCAGCGATTGAAATTCTTCCGGGCTGGTGTATTGACCGGCCGTCGCTCCGGCTTCGCGCGAAATATTCTCTTCCATCAGTGTCCCGCCGTAATCGTTCGCGCCCGCCTGCAGGCAAAGTTGAGACAGTTTGCTGTTCAGCTTGACCCATGAAACCTGGATATTGTTGATCGATCCTGCCAGCATGAGTCGGGCCAGGGCGTGAATCTTGAGGTGCTCCGCGAGCGTTGGTCCGCTGCGCGAAAGCCCCTGGTGAAAAAGCAACGTGTTGTTATGAATGAATCCAAGCGGCACGAATTCGGTGAATCCACCGGTCAGATTTTGAATTCCACGCAGAAGCAGAAGCTGATTCACCCAGTGTTCCGGGGTCTCAATGTGCCCGTACATGAGCGTCGAGGTGCTGCGAATGCCGCAATCATGCGCCGTGGCGATCACATCTTTCCACTGCGCGGTGGAGAGCTTATTGCGCGAGAGCACGTGACGCACTTCGTCATCGAGAATCTCAGCCGCGGTGCCTGGCAGTGTGCCCAGACCGTTGTCGCGCAACATAGTCAGATAATCGCGCAGATTCATCCCGGTGAGCTCAATGCCGAACATAATTTCCATTGGTGAAAATGCGTGAACATGCATGCCGGGAACGGCAGACTTCACGGCGCGAAGAATGTCGCGATAATAAAGAGGTGGCAAGCCTCGCGGCAGGCCGCCTTGGATACAAACTTCAGTGGCGCCGAGTTCCCACGCCTGAACGGCCTTTTCAGCGACCTGTTGGGGATGAAGAAAATAAGTGTCGGACTCACGCGGCCCGCGGCTGAAGGCGCAAAACTTGCAGCCTACGAAACAGATGTTCGTGAAATTGATATTGCGATTGACTACATAGGTGACGATGTTCCCCGCGAGCTCGTTGCGGAGTAGATCAGCTGCGACCAGCAAGCCGAGCAGGTCATCTCCCTCGGCAGTGGCGAGCAGCGAACATTCGCTGCGAGTAAGCGTCGAGCCGTCTTGCGACTCGAGGACTCGCTCGATGGCGGCGCGAAACTCGCGCAGCATGGCAGGCGCGACATCAAGCCAGTCGAGCTGAGGAAAAGTTTCTAACTCGGTGTTGGTGCAGGTCCGCATGGCTACTCTCTTTCTATTCAGCCTCAACGGAACAAATCGTTCTTTGCCGGCCTTATTAACTCGCGTGCGCTACCCCGGCTACTCTGGAAAGCAAAGCCGCGCACGATACAAAAAGGTGTCTGGTTAAGCTTGCCGCATACCAGCCCGGCGGCGCAAGCGACTTCGTCCGCAACCGCTTCGTAGCTGGCGTGCAAGGGATATCCGTGCATATCTTTGCGCCCGCGATAATCCACGATCGATCTCATTCCAGCCACGCCAATGGCAACTTCGGTCAGGCCTTCGCGCCAGGGACGCCCGAATGAATCAGAGATGATGACGGCGACGTTCGCGCCGCAGAGCCGCTTGAGCCGAGATCGCAAAGTTGCAGCTGAATGATCCGGATCTTTCGGCAGCAGCACCGCGCTTTCGCCGCCATCGACGTTCGAAACATCCACACCGCTATTGGCGCAGATGAAGCCGTGCCGCGTCTCGGTAATCAGCACGCCTTTCTTTTTGCGCACGATGCGCTTGCTCTCCGAGAGCGCCAGTTCGATGATGCGCGCGTCAGTTCCCGTGCGGCGTGACCATTCCCTCGCAGCAGGCGATGGATTGACACTTTCAAGCCGGACGACCTGGCCTTCAGCCTTGGAAACGATCTTGTGTTTCACCACCACAATATCGCTACGTTGCAACTTGAGCTTCTGATGCTTCAGTGCGACAGAAAGTTTTTCAGCGATATTATCGCCGGGCAAAATCTCACCCGCGAGGCGGACAGGTATGACTCGTATCTCGCAGCTTGGAACCATCAGGGTTTTACCGCGAGACTTCTCTCGGGTTGGGCATCGCCCGCGAATGTTCCCTTTTCGCCGAATCCCAATTTGCGCGCCAGCGCTTGCGAGCGCGTCTCGCCGGGCACCTGCGCAAGTTGGTGTAAATCTTCCGGAGTATCGATGTCCAGGCCAATTCGCAGGAAAGAGAGCACTACGCAGGATTGGTTAGTCGCAATTGCGGCAGCCAAGTGCGGCATAAAGCTGTCGCTTCCAAAACGCAACGGAAACAGCGATGCCGGACGGCGTAGAACTGCATTCGTGCCCCTCTTATCTATAGACGGCACCAACACCGATCCAGCCTTCGGACTCGAATCGTAGATCGCCCGCAGGTCCGCAGCCTCGATCAGCGGAATATCGCCGGGTATGACCAATGTGCTCTGAACCCCACGCGCCTCGCACGTCCGGGTGGCCATCTCGATCGCATCTGTCTCGCTGATGTTCGACTCATCGCGGATGACTTCGAATCCATATCGGCGCGCGAGTTCCATAGCAAATGCATCACTGCTAGCGACAGCAACTTCGTCGCGGTCAAATTCGGCAATCGCGGCAACTACATCCGACAACATCGCCTGCGCCAGCTCAGTGCGCGCCGATTGATCGAGCACTGACGACAAGCGTTGTTTCGCCTTCGCCAAATTTTTTACAGGAAGCAGGATCATTCGACTTCCGCCGCTGATTCGGTCAGCAATTCCGGACAGGCCAAAGTCAGCGCGGTACGCGCGATTCGAGTTTTGTCGGCGGTATTCCGCATCATAATATCTGTGCAATGCACTTGAAGCCGATCGCTGACGAGTGACTGGGCCGCCGCTACATCGGAGTCATCCGAAATCAAAACGTTTAGAAAGTCTTCATAGGCTTGGGCAATTCCTGCAATCGAAACTGGCAGTCCCCGGGCCGTCATTAAATTCGCAGCTGGCCCGGTGACAGCCGCATTGCCGATGATCGGGCTGACCGCGATCACTTTCGCCTGAGTTACTTGCAGAGCTTTGCGAATTCCTGTGACCGCCAGGATCGGCCCGATACTGGTCACCGGATTGCTCGGCGCAATCAGGACCGCCTGCGCGGAAGCGATGGCAGCGACTACTCCTGGCGCGGGTTCAGCCTCGGACGATCCCACAAAGTGAACTGCGTCAACCGGATCCTGATACCAACGCTTCACGAAATATTCTTCAAAGCTAAGATCGCCAGCCGGCGTGTCGATTCTGGTTTCAACGCGCATGTCGCTCATGGGCAGGATGCGCGAGCGCAATCCAAACTTGTTCGCAATATGAGCGGTAGCAGCGGAAAGAGTCTGACCTTTAGAAAGTAATTGCGTGCGCAGCAAATGTGTAGCGAGATCGCGGTCACCTACGCTGAACCACGCCTCTTCGCCCAGTTCCTTCATCGCATGCAGGCAATAAAATGTGTCGCCGCGCACTCCCCAGCCGCGCTCGTTACTCAACAGATCTGCGAGGACATACGCAATTGAATCGATGTCCGGCGAAACATACAAACCCCACCAGACATGGTCGTCGCCGGTGTTCACGATAATGGTTAGTTCTTCTGCCGGCACAACCCGCCGCAAGCCGTCGACAAACTTCGCGCCCCCTGTGCCTCCGGTCAGGACAACGATCATGCAGCGCTCCGTGCGTAGCGGTCGGCGTCCGCAATTCGCGCCAGTTTTTGCGAAAGCAGGTGTCCCTTTTCAGCCGCCCGCTCCACAAATTCAGGATAAACGGGGAGACGCTGCCGCAACTGAAAGCCTTTCGCCTGCGTCCTTCGCTCTAATTCTTGCAGGTGCGGCCACGGTCTTTCGGGATTTATGAAGTCTGGTGTCAACGGCGAAACTCCACCCCAGTCATTAATTCCGGCATCAAGCAGTTCTTCATAATCGGGATCGGACAGGTTTGGCGGAGCTTGAATATTTACCTCCGGCATGAGCAGGCGCGCTACAGCGATGGTTCGCAACATCTCACCACGGTTGGGCTCGGGCCACTTCGCCATCGGGATTTGAGGCTTGGCGCGAAAATTCTGAATGATCACTTCTTGAATGTGCCCATAACGCTG
This sequence comes from Terriglobales bacterium, assembly GCA_050746025.1. Lineage (GTDB taxonomy): Bacteria > Acidobacteriota > Terriglobia > Terriglobales > Acidobacteriaceae > Gp1-AA145. Next base: position 8,925 of record JBOGLH010000024.1, read on the forward strand.
ATGCAAATCACCGATTGCGATCAGCGCATCGACGCGGTCTTCCGGCGATTCGCCAATGCCGATCAATATTCCGGTGGTGAACGGCACGCCCTGTTTTCCGGCGTCTTCGATGGTCCGCAAGCGTTTAGCGGGAAGTTTGTCGGGCGCGTTGTCGTGAGCCGCGCGTGGAGCGAGTAACGCGTCGTTCGTGGTTTCAAGCATCAGCCCCATGCTCGGGGATACCGCCGAAAGCCGCGCAATCCATTCGGCGCTCATCAGTCCAGGATTAGGATGCGGCAGGAGGTTGGTTTCGCGAAGGACCAACTCGCACATGCCTTCGAGATAGTGCAGCGTGGATCGGTATCCGAGCTTTTGCAGCGTCTCCCGCATCTCCAGAAAAATCTGCTCCGGTTTATCGCCCAAAGAAAAAAGAGCTTCCGTGCAGCCAAGTTTTTCACCCTGGCGTGCGACTTGTAGGACTTCTTCGGGCGTCATCGTATGCGCACCGGGCTGGCCGGGGTCACGCCGGAAGGCGCAATAGCCGCAATAGTCGCGGCAAAGATTGGTCAGCGGAATGAAAACTTTGCGCGAATAAGTAATTACGCCGGGCTTGAACCGGTCACGAGTGGCGCGGGCCCGGGCAAGAAACTCAGGCAATTCAGTGTCAGACGCGCTAATCCAGTGACGGGCCTCATCGCGCGAGATCGGCTCGTGACGGCCACAAAGAATACGGCCTTCGTCATCCTGAGTTTCAACCAGCATTTTCAATCCAGACCACTTGCTGAGATTAGCCGCCGATCCCCATCCGCCGATCCCCATCGAAGATATTCAACATCAAGAATCATAGCGGAATGAGCGACACGCCGGAAATCCAGCGTTCGTGGTACAAATCTGATTCAGCTATGAGCGCTACTCAGGACGAATTCCGGCACGCGATGGGGTGCTTCTCCACCGGTGTCACCGTCATCACGGTGGATGACTACGGCAAAGTGGAAGGCATGACCGCCAATGCCTTTACGTCGGTTTCGCTTGACCCGATGCTGGTACTGGTTTGCGTCAGTCACACAGCTCGCACCCACGCTCACATTCATGCCCGGAAGCGATTCGGAATAAATGTGCTGTCAGAAAATCAGCGGAAGATTTCAGAGCACTACGCGCTGGCCGAACGCGATCCCGCGGGCGCCGAGGAGAAAGTCGGAGCGAAGTTCGACCGGACTCAACACGGCACGCCGGTATTGCACGGCGCGCTGGCCTACCTGGAATGCCGGCTGCAAACTACGCACGAAGCTGGTGATCACACCATCTTCATCGCCGAAGTGGAAGATGTCGTGGTGCACGAAGGCAAGCCTCTGCTTTATTTTCAGGGTGAGTACCATCTGCTGGGGTCGGAGCAGGACTAGCCCGGATAATCCCACCCGCACTGCCTACTCTGTGCGCGTTTCTCTGTGAACCTCGGTGATCTCTGTGGTTAGCTTTGAAACCTACCACAGAGGGCACAGAGTTTCACAGAGGAAAACCACAGAGGAAATTCTTACTCCAGCACTCCATCGTCTGCTTTTTCCGTTTTCCACTTTGAGGCGGCGCGCAGGAACTCGACGACAATCGGGTGCGGCTTGCCTGGTTTCGAAGAGAGCTGTGGCTGAAACAGTGTTGCGATGAAAAATTTGTGTTTGGGCGCTTCGATGGCGCGGATCTCGCCGTTTTCTCCCCGCGCCGCTATGGCAAATCCGGCCTCGATGATTGAGCCTTCAAACTCGGGGTTCACTTCGTAGTTGCAGAAGAATTCTTCGGTCACCACATCTTTTTTGTAAAAGCCTTCGAGATACGATCCCGGCCGGATGCGAATCTCCGGGACTTTTCCGGAAAGCTTTGGAGCTCCGGCAGCAGTATTCGGGATGACGCAGCTGACCGGGGAGATCACGATGTTCTTGGACTTCGGATTGTTCTCTGCCGAATCGGCGTCTTTCATCCCCAAAACGTTGCGCGCACACTCTACCAGAGTGTATTGGAAGCCCCCTCATGTGCCGACGAACGGCCAGTCGCGGCGGCGGGCGAACTCAATGCCGCGCAGCATTCCGTCGAAGCTTTTGTAAGGGCTTCCGGGACCGGCCCACAGTCCGTCAAAAGCTTCGAGCTTCTTTTCCAGTTCAGGAGTAAGCAGCGAATCGGTCGCCAGCCACCGCACCTCGGCATCTATTTTCAATTTTTCCGAAGCATGCTTGATCGACTGCTCGGTGGCAGGCAGGTTGGGAGATGCGGGATCGAAATCCCCGAGAATGCCTATCTCTAGCGGCTCCGGCACCGGACTATTTAAACAGTTCACTCGAACGAAACGAAGATTTATTTTCCCGCTCCGAACGACATAGCCACATCGGCTTTGTCCGCTTCATCCACTTTCAACATGGTGCGCGGAATCAGACGCATAAATGCCGCCACGAAAGTGTCGGGAACCTGCTGGATACGAATATTAAACGTGTTGACCGAGTCGTTATAGAACTCGCGCCGGTCGGCGATTTGATTTTCGAGCGATGAAATCCTCTGCTCCAGCATTTGGAAGTTGCTGTTAGCTTTCAGATCCGGATAGTTTTCCGCCACTGCAAAAAACCCTCGCAGTGCCGAGGTCATGCTCTGGTCGGCTTGCGCCTTCTGGTCAAACGTCACCGCCCGCTGATACTGGTTGCGGGCCTGCGTAACCTTCATCATGGTGCTGCTCTCGAAATCGGCGTAACCTTTGGTGACATCGAGCAGCTTGCTCAGTTCGTCGTGCCGCTGTTTCAACATGACGTCAATATTGGCCCAGGCCTTGTCGATGTCGTTCTTGATGGCGACCAGGCCGTTGTAAATCGTGGTCAGATAAATCGCGACTCCGGCGATGGCGAACAGAAAACCAAGCAGGATAACGGTGCTCATATTTCCCCCCAAGCGCGGTCAGAATTTACAACCAATTAAAGTGTGCAAGCAAAATGTAAACGCAAACAAGTGTTAGGGCGGGCCCTCCCCAAATCATCAGCGTAGACTTCCATCCCAGGGTCCCAATCAGGTCACGCTGGCTCCGCCACGAGATAAAAAATGTTGGATCGTGGCTACCCTTCATCAGTACCACTGGAGGATGAAGATCGAAATTCGATTTGGCTTCTTCACCATTCTCCTCGGCTGACAGCGACGACACCGCGGCCACCGAAGACGCTGATGATCCACTCCGGATTGCGGCCTCCGGGCCCACACCGGCGGCCGCCCATGCTCCGGGATTGGTGATCCCAGCTTTCATGAGCGCGGCGGCAATCTTCTGCTGCTGCGTCATCTCAGTAGTTGGAACGGCAGTGGACTCGCCTGACAGTTGCACGATCTCCAGCTTCTGATTCGCTAGCGGGCTCGCACTCGCCAAGCCTCTATTGCTCCGCACCGTTTGTCCCGCCCACGTCGGTACAACGCTCGCGTCCAAGCCCGGGTTCTGCGACAGCGTTCCCAATACAAATAGCGGATTATTTGGACTAATGCAGCGCTCCTCCACCTTTATCCGGCGGCTTGAATTGATTCCGTGGCGCGAGAGGAAGGTGTAAACCGAACCCGGCATCTCAGGGCCACTCAGCAGGACCGAGCGGTTGTATTCCTCTTTCATATCGCAGTGCAGATCCATCTCGGCGCCGGTCGGGTCCACCAACAACTTCCCGGATCCGTCATCCATATAAAAAGGAACGTGCAGGCTTTCTTCCGCCACCTTCACCCATTCGCTATTTTTCCCGCGTTGTTGATATTCCCAGGCGATGCTGTGGTAGTAGTAGCAACTTAGCTGTTTGAGTGGCGAACTGATGGCATACGGCCCTATCGCAAGGCCATTGATCTCGACCAGCCCCATGGAAGCGCTGCGGATTTTCGAGTGCGGAGTATTTAGGATGAGACGCTTGCGCTGCAGTAGCCGAAAACCACGGTAAAAAAGATAGAGGCCGCATGCCAGACCTGCTGCAGCCAAGGCCAGCAGATTCATCGGCGCTGAGGCCAGTATGTCCGCAAAATAGGGCATGAAGGGGCGCTACTGGAAGAACACACGTTCCAGCCTTCCGGAGTGTAGCCTAGATGTAGCGGATCGACGGTTAAATCATGAGGAATTCGCTTACCGGCGTAATCTCAGATCGTCAATCCCGCGCCGTGGTGACCTTCGTAATTGCGGTTTTCTGTTACTCCATTTTCCACTTTCCTAACCCCGCCTAAAATCTTGGAGTGGACGACTCCGCGCACGGAGGTCCGCGACGCGCCAGAGCCTGCGCTCCGGCGTAAAAAGCTTCCCATGGCTGAAACTCCAAAACGGGCGGACCGGCAAGAAATCGCCAGGCGGGTTGAGCGCGGCGAAAAACTGCTGCAAAAAGGGAAGCCAGCCGAAGCTCTCGAAGAATTTCTGCAAATCCTGGCCCTTGACACTGGCAATGACACGGTTCGGCAGATGGCCTCCGATTTGTGCCTGTCGTTGCAACGAATTCCAGAAGCAGTGCGGCTGTTGGGCGAGCTCTTCGAACGTCAAGTGGCAGCCGGGGATGCTATCCGAGCCAGCCTGACTTATAAAAAGCTGGCGCGATTCACAACGCCGTCTTCCGATCAGAAGATCCGGTTCGCAGGCCTTCTCGAGGCTTCGAACCGCAAGCTGGCGCTCGAAACCTACGAAAGCGCACTCGAGGAGCTGACGCGCGCAGGTCGCAAAGCCGACGCGCTCGGGGCGCTCAAAAGAATTGTCGCCCTTGACCCGGCAGAAAAGAACATCGTCAGGCTCGCGGAGGCTTCGTCTGACGCCGGCGAGCGCCAGGCTGCAGCCGCTGCGTTTCTGAAGCTCGCGCAACAAGCCGATGGTACAGGCACCGATCCTACGCAATGGTTTGAGCGGGCGTACTCTGAAAATCCCACCGAGGAGCCCATTGCCCTCGGCTACGCGAAATGCTTGATGCAACAGCAGCAGGTCGGCGCAGCTATTTTTGTGCTGGAACCACTGGCCAGTGCCGGACATAGTTCGCCCGAATTCCGCGACTTATACTCCCGCGCCCTTCTCAGCGTTAACCGGTTGACTGAGGCCTTGCCTCTGGTCTGGGAAATTTTTGAGCAGAACCCGTCGCGCATTGAGCAGGTGCGCGATCTGATCGGTGCGTTCCTGGATTCCCAGTTAGATAAAGAGGCTGTGATGCTGGCCGAGAAGCTGGACCATTTCCAACGACGAAAGGGCGAACGCCGAGCGTTCCTCGCGATGATGCAAGACATAGCTGCCGGTCACCGGCCTTCCGCCGAGATGCTCGAATTCCTGGCCGATCAATTCAACACTGCCAATCGCGAGACCGATTATTCCGCAACCTTGCTGCGGCTGTTCGACGTCTATTGCGAGCAACAGAATTTTGCAAAGGCCTCAGACGCACTTGATCGCGCGGTTGAGATCGATCCCTATGAGCCGGGGCACGCGAAACGGCTGGAAATGTTAAAAGGAAAAATCGAGCAGACCCGCTACGACCTGATTTCCTCGCGCTTCACTGGGACCTCAGCTGCGCAGCCTCCGCGTAATAACCCGGATGAAAAAATGCTGGGCTCAGGCACCTTGCAGGACCTGATGCTGCAGGCGGAAATCCTGGTGCAGTACGGAATGCGCAACAAGGCGCTCGAACGCCTTCAAAGGATTCAGCAGCTCTTTCCGCATGAAGAAGACCGCAACACGGACTTGCGCCAGTTATATGTAACCGCCGGCATGACGCCGCAATATTCGGCTGGTTCGACAGGCGCTGCATCTCCAGTTGCGACTGTTTCATCAAGTGTCGCGAGCGTTTCGTCCGGAACTGGCGAGAGCCTGGATATGGCGAGCTTCGCACGCGTCCCCGACATTACTCGTAAGCTCAACCAGCAAAACACAGCCGATGGTGTCCTGAATGCAGCTGCCACAGAAATTGGCACGCAATGGAAGCTTTCACGTTGCGTTGTGGCCTTACGGAAACCCGGTCTCGTGACTAGCACCGCGAAACAATTCGCCGGCGCAGGAGCTCAGGCGGCGGATTCTGAGGTCATAGAACAGGTCGTATCTACTTTGCATGATCTCGCAGTCGCCCGTGGCACGCTGACTTATCCTGACACTACGGCCACGCCTGACTTGCAGGGCTTGGCTCAGCAGCTTTCTGCATTGAATGCGCGTTCTCTACTCGTTCTCCCCTTGATGGACGGCAACGATCATCTTGGTGTGATGCTGCTGATTGAAAGCACGTCGCGGGCATGGGCGCCGAACGACGTCATGGTCTTCAAGATGATCGCTGAGCAAGTGGCTATCGCCCTCAACAACGCAGGCCTGCGCCGGTTGGTCAAGAATCTTTCTGTAACTGACGAGAACTCAGGCCTGCTGAAACGCGCGTCTTATATCGATTTGTTGACGGGCGAAGTGCGCCGCGCGGCACAACAGGCGACTCCCGTCACCGTTCTCATTATGCGGTTTGCTGAACGCGCCACCATTGCCAAAGAACAAGGCGAGGCTGCCGCGGACAATCTAATGCAGCGTTTAGGGCAACTGGTAGCTGCCAACGTCCGTCAGAATGATCTGGCGTTCCGTTATGCCGGCAATGCCATTGCCATTATTCTGGGCGAAACCGGGGAGAACGAAGCGCTGCGCGTGGTTGAGAAGATGCGTCGCCTGATCGCCACCGCCATTAACGAGAAGCAGATTGCGGCCTCTTTCAATGCGGGCGTGGCTGAGGCGGTTGTGCGCCAGCAGTTTGATGCGGTGGATATCGTCACCGAAGTGATCAATCGTGCGGAACGGGCGCTCGAGAAAGCGGTCGCGGAGGGCCATGGGAAAGCAACCATCGTGCCCAGCGCGCTTTCTGCCGCCGCCGTCGCGTAAGTTCGTACGAATCGACCACTCCGGATATAATTGAAGTCGAGCCTGTCATGCATTTCCAGAATGCCAACTCGCATCTTCCCACTTGCTGGTTGCACATGCTCGTGTGCCCGCGACGTTATCTGGCTGTTCTGCCGTCGCAGAGCCGCCCCAGCCTCTTCGGTAGCGACTAACTTTCATCCTCCTCAGTCTGTGTGAGGCCGAGCTTCGCCTAAAGAGTTCCGCCAACGACCAAAGACCAACGACCGTTTTCAGGAGGATTCCATGTCAACCAAGACCACGTCCGTAATTGAAGGACCAAAGATCAAAACCGCTCTGCCCGGGCCGAACGCCAAGCGCGTGCTTGAAGGTGACGAGCGGATCATTTCACCGTCGTATACACGTTCTTACCCGCTGGTGGCCAAACAGGGACGCGGCCTGGTCATTACCGATGTCGATGGCAACGAGTTTCTTGATTTTTCATCCGGCATTGCAGTGACTTCAACCGGCCACTGCCACCCTGATGTGGTGGCTGCGATCCAGAAGCAGGCTGGCGAGCTGATCCACATGTCGGGCACGGATTTTTACTACGAAAGCCTGGTCACGCTTGCCGATCGTTTGTCGAAGATTGCTCCGATGGCGGGCCCACATCGTATTTATTACGGCAACTCTGGCGCCGAAGCCGTCGAATGCGCGCTCAAGCTGGCGCGCTATCACACCGGTCGGCCGAACATCATCGCCTTCTACGGGGCATTCCATGGCCGAACCATGGGGGCTTTGTCGCTGACCGCTTCCAAGCCGCAGCAGCGCCGCCGCTTCGCCCCGCTGCTTCCGGGAGTGACTCACGTTCCGTATCCCGATGTCTATCGCAAAGGCGAGCAGGACGCCTTGGCCTGCGCCCGATTCATTGAGGAGAAGTTGTTCAACACCACGCTGCCGCCCGAGGAAGTTGCGGCAATTTTTGTTGAGCCGGTACAAGGCGAAGGTGGATACGTTCCCGGGCCGAAGGTTTTCATGGAGGAGCTGCGTCGGATTTGCGACAAGCATGGAATTCTGCTGGTCGCTGATGAAGTTCAGAGCGGAATCGGGCGCACCGGCAAGTGGTGGGCGATCCAGCACACCGGAGTGCAGCCTGACATTATTTGTATGGCCAAGGGCATTGCCTCAGGCATGCCGCTCTCGATCACGCTTACCAAAGCCGGCATCATGGACTGGGTTCCGGGATCGCATGCGTCAACCTTTGGCGGCAACCCGGTCTGCATCGCGGCGGCGCTGGCCACGCTTGACGTCATCGAACGCGAAGGCTTATTGCGCAACAGCGAAGAAGTCGGAAACCACATGAAGCGGCGCATGGCTGAGTGGCCCAAGAAGCACAAGCTGGTTGGCGACGTACGCGGGCTTGGCCTGATGATCGGTGTTGAGCTGGTCAAGAACAAAGAAACTAAGGAACGTGCGTCCGAAGAACGCGAGCGCGTGGTTGAGCTGGCGTTCGAACGCGGCATTCTACTGCTCGGTTGCGGACCGAATACCGTCCGCATCTCTCCCCCGCTGATCACCACCAAAGAGCAGGCGGATGTTGCGATGGATGTGCTCGAAGAGTGCATTGAGATTGCTGGGAAGTAGAAACCTCCACCAAGCGCCCCATCGTCTGCTGCATGGTAGATGATGGGGCATTCTTATGCGGAACTCTTGAATTATTAACGATTGACATTATTAACGCCATACGTTATTATGCCGAGGTGATAAAGAGTTTCGCCAACGCTGAGACGGAGCGAATCTGGCGAACTGGGAAAACAAGAGGGGCACCTCCCTCAAGCGTGACCAAGCGGAAGCTTGGAATGCTCGATGCAGCAGCTTTGCTCGATGATTTGCGCACTCCTCCCGGAAATCGCTTGGAAAAGCTCAGAGGCGACCGTCACGAGCAGCACAGCATACGAGTTAACGATCAATACCGCATCTGCTTCACCTGGAAACACGGCAACGCATACGATGTGGAGATTGTGGACTACCACTAAGCAATTGAGGAACAAATGAGTATCGAGAGAAAAGGTACGCCGGATTGGAGGGTTCATCCGGGAGAGATCCTGCGAGAGGAATTCCTCAAGCCAATGAAAATGAGTGTTTATAAATTGGCGAAAGAACTCCATGTCCCGGCTCCGCGAATGAATGATATTGTCCTCGAGAAGCGCGGGATTACGGCCGATACTGCAGTCCGGCTAGCGAAGTTCTTTGGAACGTCGGAGCAATTCTGGCTGGGTTTGCAAGCGGCTTTCGAAATAAGTGTGTTCAAAGACGAACATCGGAACGAAATAGCTCGGATCACACCTCTGAATGCTGCTCGCGCAACAGCTCGGTGAGATCTGACGTTGGAATTTGTAGTTCCTCAAACCGCAGCTGGAACCAGGCCCACGCTCCTACAAAAATTCACAAAATTCTTCTTGCATCTGTGGAAATTTTCCGTAGATTAAATTCTGCGAAGCTTCAGCGACAAAGCTTAATGCTCGGCGCTCGCGGCTCGGATCAAGCTAAGAGCTAAATGCTTATAGCTAACAGCCACCCCAAGGAGGAAGCCATCGCAATTGGCAACAGCTAGCGCCATACCCCAAACACTCCCGCCTACTCTGCTCGCCCCAAAGAAAAAGAAATCTGCTCGGCTGACGCTCTGGCCTCTGGTGGCTGCCACTTTCTTCATGGTCTCCGGCGGTACTTATGGCATCGAAGACATCGTTCACGGCGCCGGATATGGCCGCGCGATTCTCTTCTTAATACTGACTCCGCTGCTCTGGAGTCTGCCCACCGCATTCATGATCGGCGAGCTTTCGAGCGCGCTACCCTACGAGGGCGGCTACTACGCCTGGGTGCGCCGCTCCATGGGCAACTTCTGGGGATTTCAAGAGGCTTGGCTCTCTCTAACTGCTTCGATCTTTGACATGGCCATTTACCCGACGCTATTCGTGCTATATCTCACCCGTCTCTTTCCCTGGTTCGGAGTGAACCATCGCGGCGTCATGGTGGCCTTGGCTGTCGTCATTGTTTGCTCGTTGCTGAATATTGCCGGAGTGAAGGTAGTCTCGACGACGTCACTGTGGCTTTTTTTCGCGCTTTCATCGCCTTTTCTGCTGATCATTCTGCTCTCCCCGTTGAAATATGGCACGCTGTTTCACGCCGTGACCACGCCCACTACTTCCAAAGTTGATTTGATCGGCGGCCTACTCATCTGCATGTGGAATTACATGGGCTGGGATAACGCGTCCACCATCGCCACCGAAGTTGAGCGTCCGCAGCGAACATACCCGCGCGCCATGCTCGCTGCAGTTGCTATCGTGGCTTTGAGCTACATCGTTCCAGTTGCCGCCGTCTGGATGACTCACCTTCCCGCCGGAGCCTGGGAAACAGGTTCTTGGGCCGACATTGCCGGCCTGCTCGGCGGTCCCGCTCTGCGCATTGCCCTAGTCGTCGGAGGCATGTTCAGCGCCTTCGGAATGTTCAATGCGTTGGTCATGAGCTACTCCCGCCTGCCTCTTGCCATGGCGCAGGACGGCATGCTGCCCAGCGTCTTCGGCAAGCTGAATCGCCGGCGCGCGCCCTGGGTTGCAATTATTGCTCTGGCAATCGGCTGGGCGGCCTGCCTGAATCTCGGATTCGAGCGCCTGGTCACAATTGATATTTTGATCTACGGTATCAGCCTCGCACTCGAGTTCACCGCTCTCGTGGTTCTACGAATCCGTGAGCCGCGACTGCGGCGTCCATTCCGCGTGCCCGGCGGTCTGTTCGGCGCGATCGCTGTCGGCATCTGTCCCGTGCTGCTGCTCGGGTTTGATCTCATCCGCAGCGAGACCGAACAAGTCGCCGGGATGAGCTCTTTCGCCTTCGGCGCAATTATCATCGGCGCCGGCGTCCTGGCATATGCGGTCAAGCAAGTCTTTAAGCCCGCGGGGTGGGTAACCAGCGAGAGCGCGGAGCCGGCGGCTTAACTGCTCAACCACAGAGCGCAAAGAGCTTCACAGAGGTTCATCCCAGAGGAAGTTCGCCATTCGTGTTTCTTGCTGTTATTCCTCCTATGCCTAAGCTCTGCTGTCAGCCGATTCCTCCGTGGCGTTCCTCCGTGTAACTCTGTGCTCTCTGTGGTTAAGCTTCAGGGGTTATGCTTTAAACTTTAACTGTGACCAAACGCCGCTCCAAAGGCGCGTACATGATCTCGGCCGTGGCCGAGATGTATGGCATTCATCCGCAGACTTTGCGCTTATACGAGCGCGAAGGCCTGCTCAAGCCATCGCGCACCGAAGGCAACACCCGTCTCTATACCGACGAGGACCTGCAGCGTCTGGAGTTTATCCTGAACTTGGCGCGAGATCTGGGCGTGAATATAAGCGGCATGGCGATCATCCTGCAAATGCGCGAGCGCATGGAAGAAATGCAGCGCCAGATCCAGGATTTCGTGAAGTACATTCAGGAAGAAGTTCTCTCGCGCGCGCATGCCGCCGGCGACCCTGCACGCGGTGCCATTGTGCCCATTCGACGGCCGATTCCACCAGCGCCAAACGTGCGCAAGAAGTGAGCGCCATCCTAATCTTCCAGCGAAGTGTCATCCCGACCGGGCGCGCTCGCGCGTCCGAGAGGGACCTTACGATGCACAGGCGCTGGCAGCGGCGTAATCAGGATTACCTATCCGCCCACGTCAAGCGATTGTCCTGACCACGCCATGTGCGCTGCCTTCTGACGTAAGGTCCCTCTCTCGCCCTCGACGGGCGAGTTCGGGATGACACCGTAAAGCGCGCCGCAATCGCGACCGAAGACTTCGGTATTATCGTTACCGGATGCTCCCGTTCAAGCTCATCTACAGCGACGGATATTATCTGCCCATAGGGCAGCATGTTTTCCCGGCGGAAAAATACCGCCGCGTCCGGAATCATCTAATCGAAACCTCTATCGCCGGACCAGAAGATTTCATCACTCCGAATCCGGCTTCCGACCAGGACATTTTGCTGGTGCACACGCCGCAGTATGTTAACAAGCTGAAAACCGGCACGCTGTCTGCCCGCGAGGAACTGGAACTTGAAATCCCGTTCTCGCCGGAGCTGGTGCAGGCTTTCTGGCTGGCAGCGGGCGGTTCCATCCTGACGGCGCGTAATGCACTGAACGATGGAGTCGCGGTGAACATTGGCGGCGGGTTTCATCACGCTTTTGCTGATCACGGGGAAGGCTTTTGCATGATCCACGATGTGGCAGTCGCGATTCGACGCATGCAGCGTGACGGCAAAATCCGCACCGCCATGATCGTCGATTGCGACGTTCATCACGGCAACGGAACCGCAGCAATCTTTGCCGGAACACGTACTGTGAGTGAGCCGCTGCCATCCAATGGGCCAACGGTTCTTGGGAAAAAGCCTCTCATGCGCGGCGCCCACGCCGGCGATGTCTTCACCATCTCATTGCATCAGGAAAACAATTACCCGCCGACCAAGCCCCCGTCGTCTATCGACGTTGACCTGCCCGACGGCATCACCGACGACGATTATCTTGCGTGGCTCGACAATGCACTCAGCTCAGGCCTGCGCCAATTCAAGCCAGACTTGATCTGCTACATCGCCGGCGCCGACCCGTACCGCGAAGACCAGCTCGGCGGTTTGGCCCTCACCATTGAAGGGTTGAAAAAGCGCGATGAGTTGGTCTTTCGCGTGGCCAAAGCGCAAGCCATTCCGGTGATGGTGACCTACGCAGGCGGTTACGCGCGCAATGTCGCGGACACCGTCAGCATCCATTCCAATACCGTGATCGCGGCGAAGGAAATTTTCTCGCTATGAGCACGGACGCACGGAATCCTGACGCAACAAGCTCGGTCATCGAATTCCGCAATGTCGAGTATCAATCCGCCGGGCGACAGATTCTTTGTGCGCTGGATATTGCGATAAATCGCGGCGAAATTCTCGTCCTGCTCGGCCGCAGCGGCTCAGGAAAGACCACCGCGCTGAAGCTGGTGAATCGGCTGTTAACCCTTTCTCGCGGAGAGATTCTGGTCGAGGGCCGCGACGCCAGAGATTGGGATGTAATCAAGCTCCGCCGCCACATCGGGTACGCAATCCAGGACGTTGGCCTGTTCCCGCATTACACCGTAGAGCGCAATATAGGCTTGATACTTTCCCTTGAGCGTTGGGAAAAAGAGAAAATGCGCGCACGCGTTCAGGAGCTGTTGCGCCTGGCGGGACTGAATCCCGATCTGGCGTCGCGTTATCCCAACCAACTCTCCGGAGGACAACGTCAGCGGGTCGGAGTAGCCCGCGCTCTGGCTGCCGATCCGCCGATCCTGCTGATGGATGAGCCGTTTGGCGCGCTCGATCCGCTTACACGTGCCGATCTGCAACGCGAATTTTTGTCGCTGCAGAGAAACTTGCAAAAGACCGTTCTCTTCGTCACCCACGATCTCCATGAAGCCTTGCGCCTGGGGAGCAGAATCGCATTGCTTGAAGCGGGCAAGCTGGTCTCAGTGGGATCACCGGAGGAATTTCTGAGCTCGTCTGATCCGCTGGTTAAAAAATATGTCGAGGCGTTCGGATCGATCGAAGAAGCGCGAGGCAGGAAATGAACTTTTGGCATTTTATCTCGCAGAACCGGCTTGAGATCGCTGACCTCACTCTGGAGCATTTGTGGATGGTAGGGATGTCTACACTGCTGGCGCTCGCGGTGGGAATTCCGCTGGGCGTCCTTATTAGTCGTCGCCCTCGCTTGCGCAAGCCGGTGACTGCAGCTGCAAATATTATTCAAACTGTTCCCAGTCTGGCGCTGTTTGGGTTCCTGCTGCCTGCTCCATGGATCGGCGAGCGCGCCACCCGCCTGGCAATTCTGGCGCTCATGCTCTATGCGTTGCTGCCGCTGATCCGCAACACTTACGCCGGAATAACCGGAGTGGATCGCTCCGTGATTCTGGCGGCGCGCGGCATGGGACTGACCGATTGGCAACTGCTGTTCAAAGTTGAGTTGCCGCTTGCGTCGAGTGTAATTCTCGCCGGCGTGCGGGTCGCGATCGTGATCTCGATTGGATTAGCGACGATTGCCGCGGCCATCGGGGCCGGCGGATTGGGTGAGCTGATCTTTCGCGGCTTGGCCATGGTGAATAACTCGGTGATCATGGCAGGAGCAATTCCCGCCGCGTTGATGGCCTTAGCCGCCGACACTTTGTTGGGTTGGCTCGAGAAACGCTTCACGCCCCAACAAGCCGATTGACATGCCAAAGAACAAAACGACTTCGGGTGCCCCGTCCTTGTCTCACCGCTTCTTGGTGAGACAGGGCGGGGTCTTTGAAGTTATCTTCCTTCTAGCGATACTCCTAACCCTTCCCGCCTGCTCCCACCGCGATCGTATCGTCGTCGGCTGCAAAAATTTCACCGAGCAAATCGTCCTCGGAGAACTGATTGCGCAGCAGATCGAAAACCAAACTTATCTGCCGGTCGAGCGTCGCTTTTATCTCGGGGGAACTTACATCGCGCACCAAGGTATTCTCGCCGGGCGCATCGACATTTATCCCGAATACACCGGCACCGCGCTCACTGCGGTCTTGAAAGAATCTGCCAGCTCAAATCCAAAGGCAGTTTACGACCGCGTCAAGTCAGAGTACGAGCGCCGCTTCCATCTCACACTCGGACCCGCTTTCGGATTCAACGACACATTCGCCATCGAAATTCGTGGCGACGATGCCCGTCGCCTGCACCTGCAAACGTTGTCGCAGGCCGCGCATTACACGCCACAATGGCGCGCCGGGTTCGGTTACGAATTCATGGAGCGTCCTGACGGATACAAAGGCCTGGTTGCGACCTACGGCCTGCGCTTCACCGCACCGCCGCGCATCATGGATCTCGGCCTGCTCGCTCGTGCCCTCAACGAACATCAGGTCGATCTCATCGCCGGCAACATGACTGACGGCCTCATCCCAGCGCTCGATCTCTTCGTACTCGCCGATGACAAACATTATTTTCCGCCTTACCAAGCGGTCCCTGTTGTTCGCGAGCAAACGCTGACTGAACATCCTGAAATTCGTGTCGCGCTGAATGCACTTGCGGACACAATTTCCGACGAAGAAATGCGCCACCTGAATTACGAAGTAGATGGAAAAAAACGGGACGTAAAAGATGTGGTGAGGGAATTTTTGCGCAGCAAAGGTCTGAACTAGATTTTGAAAATGCTGTGCTGAGATGCGTTCGTCTTATCGTGGACGGTTTGCAGCACCGCCGCGATCACCAGCCCGACCGCAAGCGCACCCACTACGAGGTACCACAGCGCGGGCAGCGCGATGAGAAAGATTAGCGCGCTTCCAACCGCGAAGAGAAGTCCAGGGAAGTCGCCTCCAACCGGTAGACGGTGCATGTCAATACCGCGATGTGGAGATTTGCTTTCCATACTTTTCGCCTGACCCTATTATGCGCCACGGAGTCCAGTAATTCGCGTTAATTTAAGGCTATTGTCGCTTCTTGGCGTCCACTTCCCCTAATCGCGCTTTTACTATTTTTTTCACTAGAGTTGCGGGCAGCGGCTTGTCGATCGGGAATTGAATGGTCCCTTTAGACTTCTGAAATGGCCGCAGCTCATCCTTGAATTGTTCAATGATCGCGGCGGTGGGGAAGAAACTGCAGTGGTCGGAAAACGCCGCGTACCAAACCAGCACTTGCTTATATTTGAACGCCGGAATTTTATAGCTGATCACTTCGCTCGTTTCTGCAGGGACAACCGACCGGATCGCCGCGCGAACTATTTCCAAAGTGGCGCGAGCAGGCTGGGAAACTCCAGCCAGGTAGTCATCGACCGTCTTGGCGCCGGTGTTTTTTGGTTTTGCAATCTTCTTCGAGGTCGATTTGAAACGGGTTGGCGTCTTTTTCATCCGAAAATATTAACTCGATGTGCCAGCGATTATTTCGTAGTCTGCGCAGCACTCGACTAGATTGCCGACGTTTTCTGTCTTCGCCAAAGCAGCCATGGCCATGGCAGGACAGCAAGCACCACAATCACCACACAATGAAAAATGGTTGGGGAGATATCGCCTATGGTGTTAATTCCTGCAAAACCCAAGCTCACATGCGGAAATCCTCCAGGCGTGGCTGGCCCGTGCGCATGCACCTGGGCTAAAGCGCTGAGCAATGAGATCGCAATCACGCCTATCGCAGGCCAAAGGGCCTTCATTCGCTGGCGCGCAGCCACCAGCCCCATTACCCATCCGATAAATATCGGTGCGCCGAAATACAGCAATCGACCCACGCCAAAATACAATACCGCCCATCCATCTATTAACCCTATAAATGGTGTGCTTGCCTGCGGCATAAAAATCTGCCACCCCGTCCACAAAATAAGTAGCGCAATGAACCATGCTCCCGCGAGCAGGCAGAGCGGCCCCAAACCGAAAACCGCCCAGGGTGCCCGCGCGCTCCACGACTGAAACTCGCGGCGCTCGATCATTGCTTTTCCTAAATCGTCCATTCCGCCGAGACGGGCCAGCGCGGCAGCACCAGCCTCCACTCCGCTGCGCCCACCGCGTTCCTCTTCGGCGCGAAGATCGGCAAGATGGTCCGAGAGTTCCTTTAAATAACGCCGCACATGCCGCGGCCCAACCCCTGCGCGCAACAGCCGCTCGCGGAGCTCATTAAATGGTTTCGACATGCGCACCTCCCGCCAGCATTTTGTGAATCGCACCCGTCAGGTTATTCCAAGTTTCTGATAAGTCAGCCAGTCGTCGCGATCCGGAACCGGTCATCGCGTAATAAACCCGGCTGCGTCCGTTGACGCGTTTTCGGCGTGATTTCAGCGCACCATCGCGTTCCAATCCGTGCAGCACGGGATACACCACGCCCTCGCCGACGGCAATCACTGAGCCGGTCTGGCTGCGAATTGCCTGCACGATTTCATATCCGTACATCTCTTGCTTCGAAAGCAGCCTGAGTATCAGCAACTCGGGTACACCGTTCATAAAGTTGGGATTAGTCTCGCGAGCGCTCATCAGGATTTATTATACCTCGCGGTTCAAGGTATGCAATGAATTTGTTTTTAAAGAATACAAATCGGCGCGGAATCAAAGTAGTAAAAGTGGAGCGGGACGCCAATCGCAAGAGTGATTGGCGCAGCGGACTAAAAACTATTAGCCCAAAACTAACCACGAGTGGAACTCTCAGCAGTTCGCGAACCAAAAGAGTTACCACCAAAGAAGGGCGCCCCGCTGCGAGGCGCACATTTTTAATCCAAGTCTACTGCTTGTCATATACCCCGACGCTCTTGTACTTTTTGCCTTTCGCGTCCGTGCCCATCGTAGTGACCGTGCGGGTCTTGCCGTCCGCAGCGACCACAACGTGCGCGGTGAGAACAACCTTGCCATCCTTCTTTGAGACCACGTGAACGGTATGGTCGTCGATTCGTTGCCGCGCGCATTCTAGTGCCGCGATCTACATTCTCGCAACTCTGCCGAATCGGAACTCGAATGACCTTCATCGAAACATGATGCGGATGAAACTGGTTTCATTAAACGTCGGGTTGCCGCGCGAAGTGACCTGGCATGGGATGAACGTCAGCACTGGAATTTTCAAACAGCCGGTCGATGGCCGCCTCGCGCTGCGCCATCTCAATCTCGATGGCGATCGGCAAGCCGATCTCACGGTCCACGGCGGCAAGGACAAGGCGGTGTATTGTTATCCGCTCGAACATTACGACTATTGGAAAAAAGAATTAGCAAATCATGAGTTTCCCATGGGGATCTTCGGTGAGAACTTCACCATTGACTTTCATGCTGAAGAAATGAGCGCTCTAAGGGAGAAAACCTCCGCGAGCCTGCCCGAGAATTTGATCCACATCGGCGATCGCTTCGCTATCGGTTCAGCAGAAGTAGTTGTGACCCAGCCGCGCTTGCCTTGTTACAAGCTCGGCATCCGCTTCCACATGGACGACATGGTCAAGCGTTTCCTGGTGAGTGGACGATCGGGGTTCTACCTTGCCGTCACCCGCGAAGGCGAAGTCGGCGCCGGTGACGAGATGAGACCACTGGCTCAGGATCCGAATGCGGTGCCGGTAGCGGCAATTACGCAGTTGTATATCGCCAAACGATTCTCGACTGAAGACTTGAGCTTGACGCAACGGGCACTGCGTGTGGCGGAATTACCTGAGAGTTGGAAAGAATATTTTCGTGAGCGCCTGGACCAGGCGAACTCTGGAACAAACCTGTCATCCTGAGCGGAGTTGTAGATCGCGCAGCGAACTACAACGCAGTCGAAGGACCCCATGCCTGCATGTGCCAACACGAACTATCAAGGAGTTCTCCCGGAATTGAAATGAATGAATCGGGAAGGACACGAGTTTGCTCGTGCCGACCAACGCCCAACTGGCTCTAACCGCCAAGAATCGCTCAGAGCGCCCCACCAACTAACCCTCCACTGCTTTCCCCGATTTCACTTTGCGTTCCGTCACCGCAGCATCCAATCCCGCCGCGATCTCATCGAACTCCGGCCTCGGCACATTCCAGCGCAACTGCTCGACGTCGCCAAAAAGCGGGATGTCAGTCCGTAGCGTAGCGAGCGTCCGAAACAGCAGAGCGTCGGCCCATTCGCGGCGCAGGGTGTCGGCCAGCGCGCCGGCGTTAGTCGCATTCACGTGCCAATCGCGGCAGTCTTTTGGGATCGATTCCAGATGCCCAAACTTGGCGAGCACCGCGGCTGTCGACTTCGCGCCCCACCCCACCAGCCCGGGATAACCATCCGCCGCATCGCCCACCAGCGCCAGGTAATCTGGAATCGATAACGGCGGAACCCCGTATTTCTGCATGACGCCGTGTTCGTCGATGGTCACCCGCGTGCGGCGATTCAGTTGCACCACCCGCGTGCCTCGCACACACTGCGCCAGGTCTTTGTCAGGAGTGCAAATGATCACCCGTTCCACGCGAGCGTCTTTTTCCGCAGCCGCCGCGCCGGCAGCGAGAGCGTCGTCGGCCTCGAACTCCACCATCGGCCAAACCACAATCCCGGCCGCTGACAACACCTCTTCCAGCAGCGGAAATTGCGCCAGCAGTTCCGCCTCGACGCCTTCGCTGGTCTTGTATCCCGGCCACAACTGGTTGCGAAACGACTCAATCACGTGGTCGGTAGCCACCGCAATGTGCGTCGCCCCACCCTTAATCATTCCCAACACCGATGCCAGCACCGCACGCACCGCGCCCACCTCGCGTCCCTGCTTATCGCGCGCCGAAGGCACCGCGTAGTAATGCCGGAACAGCTCGTAGGTGCCGTCAACCAGGAAGACTTCCATGGGTAGAGAAGAAGAATACTACGATGACGAACGTGACTAATCTAATCCTGAGGGTGCCCCGTCCTTGTCTCGCGGTTTGTGCGAGACAGGGCGGGGACTTTGACTTTCATTGCCGCTACGTATGGTTTCTAGTCGCTCCCGTTTCCTCGCTGTCCACTCCGATTCAATCTCCACGATTCCTTCCACTCCGGTCGCGTAATGAAGAAAGCTGCTCCACTTCCAATCTTCTGGTTTCTCAACCAAACCTCGACGCACCGGGTTCCGATGAATATACCGAAGCTTCTCAACCCGTTTTCCCTCGCTCCAAACGTTGAAGTCGTAGTACCGCTCGAGCCAGAACGGATTCCCCTCTGGCAGACGTAGTTCTCGCGCGACGTTCTGCTTCAGCATCTGTAGAGCGGTTGAGAGCTTTGCCCGCTTCGGTTCACTGATCAAGAGGTGGACGTGTTCCGGCATAACGACGTATCCACGAACGTAAAACCCGTACCACTGTCGGACTCGTTCAAATATGATCTCGAACACATCGCGTGCTTCCGGAGTTCGAAGCAATGGTTCTCGATTGTGGCAACTGAACGTGATGAAGTGCAGACAACGCGCCTCTTGAAACCGCTTTAGTCCCCAGGGCATGAACCGAAAATAGGCGTCATGGGATCGCGTGTCTGTGACGGATTAACATCTCGGAGCAAACTGAGCCGGAATGTTCCGAATTCGGGAAATAATTGAAAGCGGGTGCCCCACCCTTCCCGCGTCCTGTGCGGGAGGGGCTCGCCCTGAGGGACTGACGCGAAGCGGAAGGAGCGAGCCGAAAATCTCGACGGCAGCCGAGGGACCGGGCTCTATGGCGGAGAGTGAGGGATTCGAACCCCCGATACCCGTTAAGGTATGCCGGTTTTCAAGACCGGTGCCATCAACCACTCGGCCAACTCTCCGCGCCGGGCGTTATCAGTATTACATCATTTCAAGACGTTTCAGTCGATGAATGGATTTCCGTGCAGTATGTGTTCGCTTCCGGGATTCAGGCTGATGGCTGACGACTGACGGCGGCTCTTCCTACTTCTCCATCCCTCGTTGCGCAATCCCGATGTTGTCGCGGGTTGAGTTCTTGACCATGTACATCATTTCGTCGGCCTGGCGGATTACATCGTGCGGAGTTTTGGCGTCATGCGGATAAGTGGCGAGCCCCATTGAGGCGCGCACGTTCAGGTTCAGAGATTCCTCTTTACAGAATGCGCTGGCACGCAAACTGTCACGCAGCCGGCGGGCAACGACCAATGCCGCATCTTTACTGGTCTGCGGCAATAAGACGACAAATTCATCTCCACCGTAGCGGAAAGCAAAGTCGATCAAACGCAGTTGGGCTTTGATTAAGTATCCGATCTCCGCCAGCAGCTTGCTGCCGATCAGGTGTCCGTGAGTGTCGTTTACCTGCTTGAAGTGATCGAGATCGATGAAGAGAACTGAAAATTCGTACCCAAATCGCGAAGAGCGATACACCTCAGACTCAAGCGTCTTATAAAGATGGCGCGCGTTGTAAAGTCCGGTGCAGTCGTCGGTAATGGTCAATTCCTGGATGCGCTCCACCGACCGGGCATTTTCAATGGCAATGGCGGCATAGTCGCAAAGCGATTGCAGGAAGAACGATTCAGCTTCGGTGAAGTGGTTCATGTTCACATTCACCAGCTGAATCACGCCCAGCACGCGCAGCTTGGATTTCAGGGGAACGCAAATAATGGATTGCGTTTCCATCTGCGTGACTTTGTCGATGCGTTTGGCGAAGCGTTTGTCGGAGCGGACATCTGGCACGATTAATTTTTCGCCATACTTGGCCACGTGTCCGGCGATGCCTTCGCCAACTTTCAGGCGAACATTTTTCAGCGCTTCAGAAGCCGAGCCCACCGCAATAGCAAAATAAAGTTCATTCTTCTGCTCATCCACCATCAACAGAGACCAGGTATCAGGGCGGAAATATTCCGCCATCTTTTCCATGATGGTTTGCAGGATGGAATCCAGGTCCAGAGACGACGTTAGGGCCTTGGCCACGTCATGAAAAATGCGCAATTCCTGAGATTGACGGGCAGTCTCTGTTCCGGCCGCGTTCGACATCAAAGGGTCCTTTGTAGCTTTGAAGTTTTCAAATTATAGGCACCCAGGGGAACCATGAGCAATGAACCATGGTAACTGAGTAGCGGCAAGGTAAAAGTCGGACAAACAAAAGACTCCATTCGGGTTATTCCTTTCGCCACCCACGCGTCTGCTTTCCCCTTCCACTGTACGGAGGTACGGTTTGGCCAAAATCCGTTGCACCTGCCGGGGTTCTTTGGTAGCTTTCTTATAGGCTGCAAGGTGTTCATTTAATTGCCTTCTGTTCTCATATTGGGTTCCGAAGTGCGGCCCAGACCCCCTCTGAGTCGAGCGCCCCGATCCAAGTTTGTGGGTGCATCCGACACTCGCGTCGATCCGGGAAGCAGGAGTGGATCTGGAGAGCAGCCAGCAGCTTGAACGCGTTTTGAAGGAGAAGATCAATTGTCATCCCGCAACCCGTATCTCTTTACCTCTGAGTCTGTGACTGAAGGCCATCCCGATAAGATCGCCGACCAGATTTCTGATTCTGTGCTTGATGCCTGTCTAGCCGAAGACCCCATGAGCCGCGTAGCTTGCGAAACCCTGACCGCAACCGGGCTGGTCGTCATCGCCGGCGAAATTACAACCAAAGCCTACGTGGATTTCCAAGCCTTAGTGCGCGGCGTGATTGCCGCCATCGGTTACAACAACGCACTGTACGGTTTCGACTCCAACACCTGCGCCGTGATCTCCAGCATCAACAAGCAGTCCGGCGATATCGCCATGGGCGTAGACACTGGCGGCGCCGGCGATCAGGGAATGATGTTTGGCTACGCGTGTAATGAAAACGCTGAGCTGATGCCGACGCCGATTCTTCTAGCGCATAAACTGACGCAGAGACTCTCGCAAGTACGCAAAAGCGGCAAGCTTCCCTACCTTCGTCCGGATGGAAAATCCCAAGTCACAGTTGAATACGATGCCAAGAACCGGCCGGTCCGCGTGGATGCGGTGGTCATCTCGACGCAGCACGCCGAGACCATTTCCTGCGAACAATTGCGCGCCGATATTCTGAAGCACGTGATCCAGACGACGATTCCCGCCGAGTTGCTGGATGAAGACACCAAGTACCACATCAACCCCACCGGCCGGTTTGTGATCGGCGGACCCATGGGCGACACTGGCC
>JBOGLH010000025.1:0-11223 GCA_050746025.1 Terriglobales bacterium
GCGAGCGTCAGCGAGCGCGCGCCAGCCAGCTCAGCACACCCGAACACCACACTTCCAGGATCATCATCACTCACAAGCACACGTCTCGCGATGAAGTGTAATGCGAATTCTGTAATGTTGGCTTATCTCTCACGCAATCAATAGGTTGGCAGCTAGGCTATACTCAGCTCATTACAGATCAAGTGTAAGGGTGATCGCTAAGTGTTGCACAATTTATGTCACGTGTACGTTATCCCACCCCCGGTTTGACCCCTGCCAGCGAACCTCTTAAACTTTGATGAGAGCCACACTTTTCTCCGCCTGTGTAGGAGGGGTTCCCTGAGGTCTGCTTTCCTGACGTATAAACGATTGTTTTTGCTGCTGATTTTGGGCGTGTTGGGGTCGAGCCCTGTCTTTGCCCAAAGCCCGGTCACGCTGGATACCAGCGAGGCGCTGTTCACCGTTTTGACCGCGATCAATGTTTGCGGATATGACGCGGAACTGGCGTCTGCCGATCCGGTGCGCATGGCCGTTCGTGGCGAGGTGGGCCGCAACATCGAAGCTTCGGAGAAGGCCAAAGCCGCTGCTGATGCGGTTTGTACCTTCTATCACGACCATCAGCAGAGAACCGATACGCTTACGCTTTCGGAATATGTATCGCTCGGGCTTTATCTGAACCCGCCGCCGGCGCTCACATTGAAGGCGAAGGAATCCGAGCTTCCTCCCGATGCCAGCGCGGTGCTGGGATTGATGCCGCTGCTCGGCAAGTTCTATACCGACGTGGGAATTCACGAGCTGTGGGACCGCCATGCAGCAGCGTACGCGGAGTTGACCGATCGCTATCGCGCGGCGCTGTCCAAAATGATCGCCGACACGGAGCTGTATCTCAAGCTGCCGTCGAACAGCTACATGGGGCGCACCTTCACCATGTATGTAGAGCCGATGGGAGCTTCGTCCGAGACCAACGCCCGCAATTACAGTCTGGAATATTACGTGGTAATCACGCCGGGCACGAATATTGCATTGAAGGTCGACCAGATTCGGCATGCGTATCTGCATTATCTGCTGGATCCAATGGTGGGACAGTTTGCCGGCAACCTGGTGCGGCTCGATCCTTTAATGGACGCGCTGCGGCTTGCGCCCATGGATGAGGCCTTCAAAGATGATGCTTCGCTGATGGTGACAGAGTGCGTAATTCGCGCTGTCGAGGCCCGGACTTTAGACAACAGAAAAGCCAGCCAAGCGGACCAGGAGGCGGCAGTCCAGCAATCCATGTCGCAGGGTTTTGCGCTGACGCAGTATTTTTACGAGAAGTTAATCCCGTTTGAGAAAGACAATATCGGATTTCGAAACACATTGCCTGCCTTGATCGGGGGAATAGATGTTCGACGGGAAGTGAAGCAAACTGCGCAAATACAGTTCGCCACCGAGTCTGATCCGGAAGTTTTGCATCTGGCCCGTGCCAAGGAAGGCAAACTCCTGACCACCGCCGAGGAGCGTTTGTCGGCGGGCGATTCCGAGACTGCCGAAAGGCTGGCCAAGCAAGCGCTGGCGGAAAAGACGGAAGATCCCGGGCGAGCGCTGTTTATTCTGGCGCAAATCTCTCTTAATAAAAATATGGACGGCGCGCGGGACTACTTTGAACAAGCATTGCGGGCGACCAGCGAGCCAAAAGTTGTGGCCTGGTCGCACATTTATCTGGGACGAATTCTCGATCTTCAGGATGATGACATTGGCGGCCCACTGCGGGCGCAAGCCGTAGCCCACTACAAGGCTGCCGAGGGAGCCAGCGATTCCCTGCCTGTCGCAAAAGCTGCAGCTGAAGAGGGACTGCAAAAGCCCTACCAGGCACCCACCGCTGCCAAAGATAAGGATAAAGACAACACCACCGACAACGACAAGGACGATCAAAGCAACTGACTGGCTTGAGTCGCCCGCCAGCGTTCGCAATTTCGGGAGAAGTGGAATGACAAAAGCGGCGGTGCTGATTACAGTGCTGGCAATCAGCCTGATGGCGGCGCAAGCGCAATCTTCGGCGTCCAAACCTGCTTCGTCCAGCACGCCGCAAGCTGGAGCTTCGAATAGCGGCCGTCCACCGGTTCAGACCAAGACAAGAGAAGAATACAAAGCCTATCAGGCGGCGATACCTAACGGGGAAAATGCTGAAGCGATGGAAAAAGCGGCGGACGATTTCGCCGCCAAGTTTCCCACCAGCGATGTCCGGGTGCTGCTTTACAGGGCAGCCATGAGCAGCTATCAGAACGCGGGCAATCCTGAAAAGATGATGAACATGGGACTCAAAGTGCTGGCCATAGATAAAGATGATCCTGAGGCCCTGATCTCGATTGCGGAAATTCTTGAGGAGCGCACTGGCCCTACAGACCTCGATCGCCAGCAGCGGTCAGAGCAGGTAATCGAGTACGCCAGCCATGCGCTGAAAACTTTGGATAGTGATTTGGCGGTCCCGGCGGGGACTTCTCCGGATAGGGTTGACGCATACAAGAAATACCTGCGCTCGACAGCGTTGGCAATTATTGGGACCATGTATTACAAGCAGGAGCATTTTGCCGAAGCGGAAGCCAAGCTGCGCGATGCAATGGAGACCGACGCGTCGAATGCTGACCCAGTCGTTGTTCTGCGGCTGGCGCTGGCGTTGGATCAGCAAAAAAAATACTCGGAGGCACTGGAACAGGCGAACCGCGCCGTTGAATTGACCGAGGAAGGCACAGACCTGGGACGGATGGCGAGAAACGAGCGCGATCGGCTGGTTGTGCAGTCCGCTGGAAGCGCAGCCTCGGCAGTTGCTCCGAGGGCGAACCAGACCGCGCCGCAAAATAATGTGCCGCCGACCCAAGCCTCTCCAACCCCAGCTGCCACGCCGGCCCACTAAGCGAGAAATCTTAAATGTTGACCTCTAATGTGAGAGAAGTAGCGAGCCTCGAAGAATCTATCGGACATGTGTTTGCTTCGCCTGAATTTCTGGAGCGCGCTCTTACGCACAGTTCACAGGCTCGAGAAGCGGATATGCTCCGGCCGGGTTCGCCAGAGCGCGCCCGCGACAACGAGCAACTGGAATTTCTGGGAGACGCGGTACTGGGGTTGGTTACGACGGAGGAACTGTTCCGCAGCTTCCCGGAATTCAACGAGGGCCAGCTTTCGAAACTGCGCGCCCATCTGGTCAGCAAGAACCATCTGATCCGCGTCGCAGAACAGCTGCAGTTGGGAAAGTTTTTGCGGCTAGGACGCGGCGAAGAAAAAAGCGGAGGACGGAACAAAGCTGCTTTGCTGGTCGACGCTCTCGAAGCCGTGCTGGGCGCAGTCTATCTCGACGCCGGCATGGAGCCCGCACGGAAGTTGATTCTGGAACGAATTATTCAACCGGAACTTGAAGAATTTGTTGCGACGGGGCGGGCAGCTAAAGTCACGGATTACAAGTCCGCTTTGCAGGAAGCCTTGCAGGCCAGCGCGCGTCCGCAGCCGGCTTACATACTGGTAAAGGAGACCGGCCCCGAGCACCAGAAGACATTCACCATCGAAGCGCGATTGCTGGCGCTGGGAACCGGAGAGGTCGAATTCGTGGGCCGCGCACAAGGCGCAACCAAGAAGACCGCCGAGCAGGAAGCCGCGCGGCAAGTGCTTGAGCACCTCGCTTCCCTGCCGTCTTCCAGCGGAGGATCCCGTTGAATCTGGTCCGCAGGCATGGTGATCGTTATTCCGGCTGGCCGGAGTCCCTGCAATCTCTGCTGGGAACGGTGGTGATCGCGGTATTCGTGGTGACGTTTGTGGTGCAGGCGTTCCAGATTCCATCGGAGTCCATGGAGAATACTTTGCTCACCGGCGATTACCTGCTGGTGGACAAATTGCACTTCGGCAACGACGGCTTCTGGGGCCATTTCCTGCCCTACCGGAAAGTGAAGCGCGGAGACATTGTCGTATTCCATTACCCAATTCATCCCAGTGAGCATTTCGTGAAGCGGGTCATCGGAATTCCCGGGGACCGCGTTCGCATGATTGACGGCCGCGTTTATGTAAATGGCAAGCTGACCATCGAACCTTACGCCCGCTACTCTCGTCCGAACGATGGCGGAGTCGAGGCTCTGTTCCGCGATGATTTCCCGCGGGTTGATCTGCCAGTTGCCGGGTTGAACGAGGCATGGTGGCAGGAGATGAAAAAGATGGTAGATGATGGGCAGTTGATTGTCCCAGAAGACAATTATTTTGTGATGGGTGACAATCGCGATGATTCCCTGGACAGTCGCTATTGGGGCTTCGTACCCGCACAAAACATCGTGGGCCGGCCACTGGTGATCTACTGGTCCATGCGCAGCCAGCAAAACGAATATCCCGCCGACGGGAACAAACTGGCCCGCTTCGTCTATGCTATGAGTCACCTGGTACAGATCACGCGATGGGACCGGGCTTTGCGTTTGGTCCAGTAATTTTCTAGAAAGAGGACGCGATTGGCAACGAAAGAGATCAAGCAAGAAAAGCCAAGAGAAACAACGGTCGAGTTCTTAGCTTCATTGGCGGGAGTGCTGGTGACTGGCCTCTTCATTATTACTTTCATCTTGCAGGCGTTTGAAATTCCTTCCGCCTCGATGGAGAACACTTTGCTGATAGGCGACCATGTGTTCGTCAATCGCATGCAGTTCGCTCCGCCCAGCCGTTGGATCGAGCCAATTGTTCATTACACGCAAATCCACGACGGCGACATCGTGGTGTTCCTGTCGCCGGCTGAGCCTGATCTTTACGTGGTGAAGCGAATCATGGGGATTCCTGGCGATCACATCCACCTTCAAGATGGAGCGGTTTATCGCAACGGACAAAAATTGAATGAGCCCTACGTTCTGAATACCGGATTCAATCCGTACGATCCATATCGCGATAATTTTCCTAACGTTGCGCCCTCTGACTACAGCAATGTAGTTTCCGAGTGGAAGCTTCTTTTGCCGCAACATGTCGACAATGGCGATCTGGTGGTGCCGCCGGACAGCTACTTCGCGATGGGTGATCATCGTGACGTAAGCTACGACAGCCGCTATTGGGGCTTTATTCCGCGAGAGAACGTGATCGGGCGACCCATGTTTATTTATTGGTCGTTTGAAACCCCACCTGATCAATATCTTCAGAAGAGTCCTGGCGAACGGATTTCATTCCTTGGGCATGTGGTGCTGCACTTCTTTGATATGACCCGTTGGAAGCGCACACTGAAGGTAGTTCGTTGAGAAAGCTTCGCTCCAAACGCGTCATTGGATGCACAGTGCTGGTATTACTCGCGCTCTTCCTGGTACGTCCGCAAATTGGACTCCTACATCGCAAAGTGGCTGAGTCGCTCAGCATGGAACTTGGGCGGCGAGTAGACATTGCAGCGGTTCACATTCGTTTTCTTCCCCGGCCAGGGCTCGAACTTGAGAATTTAACCATTTACGACAATCCAGAGTTCGGAGCCGAGCCGCTACTCCGCTCTCCTGAGGTTTCAGCCTGGTTGCGGGTCAGTTCCCTGTTGCGAAGGCGGATTGAAATCTCCAGCCTGGATTTGAATGACGCCAGCCTGAATTTGAGCCGCAACTCGGATGGAAAATGGAATTTCGAAGAACTGATCGAGCGGGCTTCGAGAAGCTCTACCGCTCCCACCACTGCCGGAAAACGCGAATCCCGCCGCATCTTCCCGTATATCGAAGCCGGACATGCGCGAATTAATTTTAAGAACGGATTGGAAAAAACTCATTTCGCGTTCACCAATGCTGATTTCTCGTTGTGGCAGGAATCCGAGAACCAATGGGGCATGCGCCTGCGGGCAAGTCCCATCCGCACCGATGCCAATCTGACTGACACCGGCGTGATCAGCATGAACGGAGTCTGGCAGCGCGCGGCTGCGCTTTATGACACTCCGGTTCAAATGTCATTGGCTTGGAAACGGGCGCAGATTGGGCAGATATCAAAGCTGTTATTTGGAACTGACAAGGAATGGCGCGGCAGCGCCCGGCTTTCCAGCCAATTCTCGGGAACCCTGAGAAATCTGAAGATCACCAGCGAAGCCTCCATCGACGAGCTTCGCCGTCAAGACATGCCGGCGGGCAGGGATTTCAGTGTGGCGGCGCAATGCTCCGCCGACTATGACTCGGGGCAGCGTTCACTGACAAATTTAGATTGCAATTCACCGGCTGGTGATGGGAGCGTGGAGCTTAAGGGTAGCTCCGACGGCCTTCCGGTCACATCCTACAATCTGACTTTGCTCGCAAAGAATGCGCCAGTTCAATCTGCTCTCGACTTGTTTCGCCATGTTAACCAGACGGTCCCGCGTGATCTGAACGCAAGCGGCAGCATGAATCTGGCGTTTTCGCTGCAGCGCAGCAGTTCTTCAACGGCGGGGCGATTGCTGGGAGAAGGCGAAGCCACAGGGGTGCGTTTGAGCTCTGAGCCGGGAACTGAATTGATTTTGGGTCGTGTGCCTTTTGCGCTGGTCACTACACCTTGGACTTCCAAAACGAAGACCGCTGTCGCGCCGGTGAATTTTCCTAAATTGGAGATCGGCCCAATCAACGTCGCTCTCGGCAGACCGGCGCCGGTCCAGGCCCACCTTTCGATTTCACGCTCCGGATACACAGCTTCAGTGCGTGGTGAAGCTGGCCTCAAACGTCTTTTGCAAGCCGCGCAAATGCTGCGGCTCCCGGCGCCGCAGGTTTCAGCAGAAGGAATCGCTGCCCTCGATCTGAACGTGGTGGGAGGCTGGGATCTGACAACACCAACGCTAACTGGCACTGCCCAACTGCGATCAGTGCACGCACAGGCGCACGGATTAAATTCGCCATTTCAGATCCGGCGTGCCGACTTGGTGATCGACTCCGGTACAGTGCGGGTTAAGAATTTGGACGCGGTGGCTGCTGAGTCAACCTGGCGCGGCTGGCTGATCATTCCGCGGCCGTGCGTGACACCGGGAACCTGCCATATCCAATTTCATTTACGGTCTGCGGAAACGACCGCCGTAGCGCTGAACCGTTTGTTTAATCCACTGGCCGCGAAGCGTCCATGGTACAAGATTTTGGCCATCGGCAGTTCGGCCAATTACTTCGCGAAAGCCACCGCCACCGGATCGGTCGCAATCGACAAGTTCATTTTGGGCGGCGCGGTGTGCACTCGATTCTCCAGTGATCTGGATTTGCAAAAAGCCAAACTCGCGCTGACGAATGTTCACGGCCGTTTGTTTGGTGGCCAGACCGAGGCTAGCTTGAAAGCTGATTTTTCGGCGCGGCCGCCAGTGTATTCAGGGACTGGAAACTTCGATGGAGCGTCGCTCTCATCGATTGCCGAACTGATGCGCACGGGTTGGATTGACGGCGACGGGTCGGCGAATTATCGATTCACGACCGCCGGCTGGAATCTTCAGGATTTGTTGCAGAAGGCTGAACTTAAGGCGAATTTCTCCATTAAAGATAGCGAGTTCCCTCACGTAGTGCTGAGCGAGAGTGCCGAGCCGCTCCACAGCAGCGTGTTTTCCGGGCAATTGGTTTTTCGTGATGAAATTTTTTCGTTGGATGACACGGAACTCGTAAGCGACAGCGGGGTTTTTAACGTCAGCGGAACGGCATCCCTGGCGGGCGATTTGAATCTGAAGATGGCTGGCGAAAACTCCGGTGGATACAATGTTTCCGGCACCCTCGATCAGACTCGCGTCTCGCCAATTGCGAATCCACCCACCCAGGCCGCGTTGAAACCGTGAATCTAAAATATTCTGCCATCTTGATTTTGCTGTGCCTGCCGCTGAGTGTCGTGGGAAAATCCGGCTCTCGCGACCTTGCGTCTGCTGAGCGAAAAATAGATCACGTCGAGTCCAACGGACGCTTGCGTCGCCCGAACCAGACACCAACGGTTTTTACAGAAGCGGAAGTCAACGCCTACCTGGCGTCCGACAATGTGCGCATGCCTGCGGGAGTGGAGTCCGTAAAACTCGAAGGCGAAGATGGCGTTATCACCGGCACCGCCAAAGTTGATTTCGATCGTGTTCGCGAGGGAGTGCACTCTTCCAATCCCTTGCTTGCCATTTTCAGCGGCGTGCATGATGTGGTGGTTGTGGCGCACGCTCATGGCGCCCAGGGAAGAGGGCACGTCCACGTAGATTCGGTTTCGATCGACGACGTGGAAGTGCCGCATTTCGTGCTGCAGCTGTTCGTAGACAAATTCCTCACTCCGAAATATCCAGACCTCGGCATCGACTCGCAATTCGCGATGCCGGATCGAATCGATAGTGCGACTGTCGGGACCCACGAACTCGTCATTACGCAGAAATAGTGCAGAATTTATACGAAAACAAGAACCAGTCGATGAACCCAGGTTCACTCGTCTGACTAATCTCTTTCAACGTCCTTGCGTAGGTCCGACCAGACATTTTCTGGCATGGCGAGAAACACCCTGACCACCAGGGGATCGAACTGCCCGCCAGAACAGCGGGAAATCTCGTCGCAGGCGGCTGAAAACGAGACTCTGCGCCTGTGAGCATGGTTTGAAGTCATCGAGTCTAATGTGTTCGCGACGGCGACGATTCTCGCCCCAACTGGAATTTCATCTCCCTTGAGTCCACGTGGGTAACCGGCGCCATTGTAACCCTCGTGGTGGGAGTACACGATCTCCGCTGCCTCAATCAAATATGGAATTCTGTTTATAGTTTCGTAGCCACACACACAGTGCTGCCGCATTACTTTGATTTCGGCTTCACTTAAACTTGAGGGCTTGAGAAGTATGTGTTCTGGCGTCGCCAATTTACCGATGTCATGTAGGAATGCACCGCGTGCAATTACTCGAATCTCGTCGGCGGGAAGAGCCATCGCGCGGGCAATAGCGATCGCGTATGAGGTTACACGTTTCGAATGTCTTGCTGCTTCCGCGTGCTTAAGGCCTAGCACATGAACTAATGCATCTAACGTGATGTCATGGGATTTTTCCAGCTCCATAACTGCGTGCCGGAGTTGTTCTGTGCGGGCGGAGACGAGAACTTCAAGGTTGGCCTGGTACTCACGGTTCTCACCTGTATCGCTCACAAATCCCTTTATCGGGCGGCAAAGATCTTAAATCATACCTATTTTTGCGCGGTTTAAAAAGCCTCCTTTGTCTTCCTTGTCGCCGTTTCCGGGCGCGAGATCGCTCTCACTTCGTGTACCTTAATGTCCTTAGTGGCTACTGCTTTCTACGAGCGCCAGAAGGAAGACCATGCCCAGATACGAATACCGCAACCTGCAACCTACGGCCGAAGCCAGCGACGTTTTTCTGAAGTGGATCGAGCGGCTTGATTCCGAATTCGCCAACAAAGATCCTGAGCATCGCAGTGAGGTCGTGCGCGAGGCTTTGCACGGACTTTATCTCGGTCGCCCAAATGAATCCGCGTCAGGCGATCTGGCGCAACGGGCACTTGTGCATACATTCGATCCGCGCAATGCGACTCTTGAGCCCGAATATTACGGCGACGTTGATGCCGTAAAATACGCGGAACGCAAGCCTCTAATCTGGTTTTGGATGATGTATGACCGCTCGCCCGTGGGATTGAATCACTGGCTGGGGTTTCGCATGCGGGCCATGCTGGCGAAACACGTTTTTAAGTATTGCGGCAAGAACGTCAAGATATTCCACGGCGTGGAGCTCACCTTCGGGTACAACCTCACGGTGGAAGACAATTGCACTATCCACAAATATGTTCTGCTGGATGACCGCGGCGAGCTCATTATCCACCAGGGCAGTTCGATTTCCGATTACGCCAACGTTTATACGCACGCGCACGACTTGAACGACGGCATGATCATCTCCAACCAAAAAACAGAAATTGGGCCGCGTGCCCGTGTGACTTACCACGCCACAGTAATGAGTGGCGTGCGTATTGCTGAACATGGGATGGTGGGCTCGATCGGCGTGGCCTCGAAAGATGTGCCACCTTACAACATTGTGGCCGGAGTGCCGGCGAAGACTATCAAGGTGAAAACCATTGCCCCGCAGGCATCTCCGAACCCTGCCAGCAGCCAATAGCAGCGGAATTTGTTAGTATCGAAGCCAAGAAAAGCATTTTCGAATTGATGAATTTGCGGCTTGACGAATTAGCTGACTGCTCCTGCACTGCAAATTGGCAATTCGACAATTCTCAAATTCGCAAATTCTTCAAGTAAGACATGACCCTCCAACACGTTGACATCCTGTTTCAGATCATCGCGTTTGTGTTCGCCATCAGTGTCCACGAATCTTCGCATGCGTGGATGGCAAATCGCCGCGGCGATCCTACGGCCAAAATGTTGGGACGGATCACCTTAAATCCCATCAAGCACATTGATCCGGTTGGGACCGTGCTGCTTCCCTTGATCGCGATCCTTGCGCATTTTCCGGTGCTGGGCTGGGCCAAGCCGACGCCGGTCGATACGCGGAATTTTCGACAGCCAGTGCTGGATGACATTTTGACTTCTGTAGTGGGGCCAATCAGCAACTTCGCAGTGGCGGTTCTTGTAGCGATTGTGCTGGGCATACTGGCATTGGTATCCAATTTGGGTAGGTCCATTATTCATGTTCTACCGCTGGTCTATCCCAACCGGCTTGAACTTCTCGCCGCTCAAACCAGTTCGATCCTGATGCCGCTGAGTCTTTTCCTGTACGAAGTCGCCATGATCAATATTGTTCTCGGCGTCTTTAATCTAATTCCGGTTCCGCCTCTCGATGGCAGCCATGTTCTGCGGCATCTGCTGCCTCCTCAAGCCCAAAGGGTGTACGACACGGTGGGATGGCTCGGCCTGCTGGCGCTGATTTACCTCGGGGGCGGACTTCTCGGCCGGCTGATTTTCCCCGCAATCGATCTGTTTAACTCAGTGTTGGTGAGACTGTGATGGCCGCGCGCACCCAACCAAAACGTGTATTGAGCGGCATGCGCTCGACCGGCAAGCTGCACCTGGGAAATTTTGTAGGAGCGCTCGACAATTGGGTACGGATGCAGAATCAGTTTGACTGCTTTTTCTTTATCGCCGACTGGCACGCGCTCACAACCGACTACGCCGACACTTCCCAGGTGAAGCAGAATTCGGTCGAAGTGCTGCTGGACTGGCTGGCTGCCGGCCTCGATCCCGACAGCTGCACCATGTTCATTCAATCGCACGTGCCGCAACATGCCGAGTTGCATTTGCTGCTTTCGAGGATCACGCCGTTGGGCTGGCTGGAACGAGTGCCCACTTATAAAGAGCAGCGCGAGAACATCAAAGAGAAAGACCTGGGGACCTACGG
>JBOGLH010000026.1:0-2750 GCA_050746025.1 Terriglobales bacterium
TGAGTCGCAGTTAATTCCACTCGACCAGACCGGCGGAGAAGTAAATCGCCATACTGGCCACAATCTTTTGCGAGGAGTCATTAATCCCGTGGGCGGTTCGAAACGAACAATTGAACTTGCCGGTGCACGGTCGAATCTGCAGGTTCACGCCGCGCTACCGACGATCTACATTAATCTCGAAGGCGGTACTGAGGAAGATCAGGCTGACGAAAAAAAGGGCAAAAAGCCGGCGGCGCAGCTTCCCTGGGACCGCTTTCGTATCGTGCGTGCTCAGGTGAAGGGCGACAAGCGGATTGTTGGCGAAATCAAGGTTGCTGTATACGGGAAAGCCAGTCAGGAGGAGCAAATTGTTCCCGCCGACGCTGAGCAGCTACCCCAGGGGTGGATCAAACTCACGCCCAAAGCTCCGCTAACGCCCGGCGAGTATGCGCTTGCCGAGCTGCTCGGGAAAGAAGGCATGAACAGCTTCGTTTGGGATTTTGGGATGCACCCCGATGCGCCGGCGAATATGTCGGTGATTAAACCGGAAACTGCCGCAGCGAAAAAATCATCGCAAGTACCCGATGAAACCGAGAAGCTGCAAAAGCGCGACCCGCAGAATTGACCGCCGCTTTCACGGCAGTTAGACTACAGGCTCACGCCGACAAACCTGTTGTGAAACCCTTCCGTTCAACTCGATACCTGCTGGCGGATATCGAGCAAGCGCTGGCGGAAAATCGACCATCATTTCACGAGTCTCCTCTGGAGAAGGTTGCCGGGCTATTGGCGGAAGGCCGTCATTACGGTTGGGTAGGGATTTATCTCACAATGGAGAAACAATCTGCCACGCCCTTGTTGCCGAATAGCGCACACCCCGCTCAATTCGAGGCCTCGGGGACGCGAAAAAAAGTTATCGTGACCATGAAAATCGCCGGCCGCGAAATCGGTTTTTTGAATGTAGAGAGCAATAGGGAAAACGCATTTGGCGCGGATGAGCGGGTCCTGCTCGAGCGAGTCGCGGGATTGCTGGCAAAATTCCTGACTGGCCCAGGAAAATATCTGGTGCGTAAGGCCGCTGAGCCGGAACCAACGCCCAAAGCAGCGGCTGCATAGCCTCTGCTTTATGCAGGACGGGCGAGACGCCCGTCACCCCACATCCATACAACGACGGCGGAACGCTGGTCGCTCCACAATCGCCATTTGTGAACAGACCTCAAACGATCAAACTTAACCATCTCGTCTTATACTGCCCGTGGTGAATTCTGCTTCATCATCCCGTCTGGGCTACATCGATTGGCTGCGCGGCCTGGCCTGCGTGCTGATGTTTCAAACTCACTGTTATGACGCCTGGCTGGGTGGACCGGCGCGCAATTCGAAAGTTTATACGTGGTCGCAGCTAGGCGGAACGTTTCCGGCACCGTTGTTTTTATTTTTAGCGGGAATTTCGTTTGCCATTGTGATCGACAAGCTACGGCGAAATAAATTCTCCGCCAATCAGATCGCCAAAAAAACTATCACACGCGGCGCGGAAATCTTCGCGCTCGGTCTGCTGTTTCGGATTCAGGAATACGCGATTGCGTTAGGCTGGGCGCCATGGGGCGATTTGTTTCGAGTGGACATTCTCAACACCATCGGCGTGTCGCTGATGATGCTGGGCATAATGTGCTGGATCGTGCTAGCGGTCCAGCAGAGTTATAGCCCCGCAGCTCCAGATCCGGGAAGGATCGGCGGCCTAGCGGTTATGAGTGTGGTTGTTGCCGCCATAATTTCCGCACTCACTCCCCTGCTCTGGACCACTTGGCGGCCGCGCTTTCTGCCGTGGGAACTCGAGACTTATGTGGACGGTGTGCACAATCTCGGTCATCCACTATCAGGGCTGTTCCCGCTTTTTCCCTGGGCGGCATTCGCGTTCGCGGGACTTGCCTTGGGATTTCTGCTGACGAACTCACGCGCAAAAAAGATCGGCGCATACGCATTCGTGGCGACCGCAACCGGCGGCGTACTTCTGATTTACTTTTCGAAATTTCTGGATTCGTTGGGCCTGAACATCTATCCAGTTTACGATTATTGGCACACCAGTCCGAGTTTTTTCATCGTGCGTGTTGGAATGCTTCTGCTGATGACAACCGCCGCTTATGCCTGGTGCCGCTGGGGCCCCGCCGAATGGGGCTTCAGTCCCATGATTCAGCTGGGCAGGACCTCGTTGCTGGTTTACTGGGTGCACATTGAACTGGTGTATGGAAAGTTCGCAATTCTTCCGAAACGCAGTCAGGGGATTTCCGGAGCGTCAGAAGGATTGATCTTCATTTTTCTGGCGATGCTGGCGCTGTCTCTACTGAGGACGAACCTGCGGGGAAAATTCGGGAAGCTTGCAGTCCGGTCGGGAAATCGAATGCGGCACCCGCACACGGTTTCAACATAAGGCGCTACAGCCTGTCGGCGCGCGACTCCTGAAGTAAATCTGCTACCATTCCCCCACTCGGCTCATCGAATCGCCATGCACATTCTGGCCCTAGTTGCGGTGATAGCGATCATGGTAGTCGTCCTGCTCGACGCCTTCGAAACTGTCGTCCTGCCGCGACGGGTGCAGCGGCATTTTCGGATCACCATTCTCTTCTACCGTAACACCTGGGCGCCCTATGCGAAATTGGCTAGCCGAATTAAATCCCAGACGCGGCGCGAAACCGTCTTAGGGTATTTCGGCCCACTGTCAATGATTGCGCTGCTGGGAATCTGGGCTCTGAGCCTGATTTTCGCATTCGCATTGTTGG
>JBOGLH010000027.1:0-2788 GCA_050746025.1 Terriglobales bacterium
GGGCTGGCGCTATATGGCTACCACCTGCCATTTGAACGAGCCGGTCGCATCGTAAGCGGGCGGGCACTGAAACTTTCGGTCCAGCCGGTTCTCACCTGGAAGACTCGCATCCTTTCTCTTCGCGAAATGCGGGCGGGGCAAGCGCTGGGTTATGGCGGAACTTATGTGACGAAAGCTCCCTCGCGCATTGCCATGCTTCCCGTGGGCTACGCCGATGGCCTGAACCGCGGCCTGTCGTCCGGCGGACGCGTCATCGTCCGGGAGCATTACGCACCCATTGTCGGCAGAATTTCCATGGACCTCACCATGGTCGATGTAACTGGAATTCCGGGAATCGAAGTAGCCGATGAGGTGATCCTGCTCGGATCAAGCGATGGCCTGAGCGTTGATGCGCGGGAGCACGCGGAGCTGGCCCACACCATTCCTTACGAAATTCTATGCGCGATTTCAAAACGTGTGCCGAGAAGATACAGCGATAAATAATTTATGCAGTTGAAATCACCGCGGCGAAGTACACCTGACGGGTAGAGGCGCCACAGTCCGCCAACCGCATGACGCGGTACTGAATTTGAGTATCAACCCGGGCGCCATCTTTTCGGCGAAATGCAAAGTCGTTGGCGCGGAATACATCTTCCTGTCGTCCGGAAATCTCTTGGTTAGCCCGAGCGGTTTCACTTTCATCTGCCATGATCATGGGCAGTTCTAAGGCAATCAACTCGGCCTCGGAGTAGCCCACCAGCTTGCAGAAACTCGAGTTCGCCGCGACAAAATGCTTGTCTTCAGGATCGAAAAGATACGCCGGCAACGGCATGGCGTCGAGGAACTCGCGAAATGTTGCCTTCCAGCTCTTTTGCATGAGCTCGATCCAGAAAAAGAACCAAGTCAATCTACCACGGCGATCATCACCGACCCGAGATTTTTATCGGCAACGTGCCGACTCTCTTTGCATCGGCGGCTCGAGGTATACGCCCTATCCGATGAAGGTCGCAGCACGTTTTCTAACCCGAAGTCGACAGAGTGTCGGCAAAATCGCTTGCCCGAAGGAGAGTTCCCCCTTAGATACGATACCGTCTTTCCCCTTGCCTGTAGCGACTTTTGACAAAGCGAGAGGGCAACTACGTCCTGAGCTGCGCATCTATTCTCCGCGACAGGAGATTTACTTCTTCTGGACAGGAGATTTACCATGTTGCGTTTGATATCCGCAATTGTTTTAGCTCTACCCTCAACCTTACTAGCACAAACTTTCACTTATGCTCCCATCAACGTCCCCGGCGCAGCCTTAACACAAGCTCGGGGAATCAACATTAACGGCGAGGTCGTTGGGTTTTACGAGACCTCCACTGCCTGCACTGACCAAGACGTCCGTGTACCCATTTGCCCCACCAAAGGATTCAAACTGGTGAACGGCAAATATGTAAAACTCATGGTGCCGGGTTCAGTCAGCACGGCAATCATGGGAGTGAATGATCTTGGCGATCTCACCGGCTTTTACAAAAAGTCCGATGGATCGGAGCACGGCTTCATCTGGTACCACACCAATGTGGTGCGCACGATTGATTTCCAAGCCAACGTTACCGTGCCCTGGGGAATCAACAAAGCCGGAATTGTCGTGGGAGGATTCTGGGGCACGAGTCAGAGCGGAACTTTCCCGGGTGGAGGCTGGGTGTGGATCAATGGGAAATTCAGCAATATGAATCCAAACAACGGTGTCGCACCGTGCTGCGAATCCGTGACGGGCGTCAGCAATAACGGGATTCTCAGTGGACTGCTTTTTCAAGCCGACCGCTTCATGGCTTGGATGAAAGAATCGACGGATGAAGATTTTTTCACCTACCCAACCGGTACGGAAACCCAATGCTGTGACACCACCGGAACCGGCGTAAACAACAATATCGACATGATCGGATTCACCGGGTTCCAGGGCTGGTTCACCCGGCACATCGAACAAAATGAAGTGGAGTCGTCGGGAGAAATTACTCCGCATTTCATCAAAGTGAACTTCCCCGGCGGAACAAGTGCGCCGACCTACCCCTTCGGCTTGAACAACAAACGCTGGCTTGCCGGAACCTATACGGACAGCTCAAACCACACGCACGGCTTCGTTGCAAAACCGAATTTCTAGCATTTGAAGAGCACGAAGATCAACTGGAAGGGCGGCGCTGCCCGCCGCCCGACCTCTTTAACGTTGGCGCCAGTCTGGCTCCAGCCGTCAATCGCCAACACCCCTTCTAAGTACCGCCCACCGCTTTTGCTATCCTGAAATTAATGCGTTCTCTTTACGCCCGCTGTATGTACGACTGGGAGACCCGGCTTACGTCGGTGGACAGCAACCGCGTGGTCAGGCCGCTGGAGTGGGGCATCGATTGGACGCGTGACTGGCCCAGCCGCAATGGTTTTATGCCCACGCGTACTGATGCGGACTGCGAGCGCTATCTTCGTGAGTACAATCGGCGGGCGATTGCGGCCAGCGACGAATTCTTTGGCTATCGCACGCCGTCAGATTTTCGGCTGGAAAATCGCGAGGTGCAGGTATTCAGCACCCGCGAAGTTCCTGATCCTGTACTCGAAAATAAAGTTCGGGGAACTCGCGCGGAATTTTTGCGCTTCACTTCGCCGGTACACACGCCTTATGCGGAAAATAATCTGGCCAACGCGCGATGGTTTCCTGCCAAGGGAAAGAGCGCGGTGGTGCTGCTTCCGCACTGGAACTCGGACGCGCTGCATTACAACGCGCTGGCCCGCATCTTCAACCGTCTGGGAATTTCGGTGCTGCGGCTGAGCATGCCTT
>JBOGLH010000028.1:0-9574 GCA_050746025.1 Terriglobales bacterium
AAATAGCAGCGGGTGAAACTCACGGTGCGCCAGACCTGTAGCCATTGAACTCCATGGCGAGGCGGGCGCACTGTGACTCATCGCCCTTCGACGTGTACCACCTGGCGGCGGCATTCCCTCCAGTCACCTTCAACCGATAGCGAAACCGCTCCCGGAAAATTCGAAATTGTGCAGACGGTTGCCACTCCTGAGGGCGCGCCGAACCATGACCGTAGATCGAGAGACGCACACCGCCTACCTGCCAACCGCGGAACTCGAACCGGCAAAGGCAGGATCACGGCCCAGTCCAAAGCCCGGCACTTTCATTATTGTCGTCGCGAGTCAGCAGAAGAAGTAGTTGAGTTCGTCGCTGCCGGTGTGCCCGTTCTGTGTCAAACAGCATTGGGCGCATCGAAATCGTACCGACGATCAGTGGTGATTGGCGTCTTGCATTTTCTCCTGCTGCTCAGCAGCCTTGCTCTCGACCGAGTCTTCAACGATGTTTCCGTTGATGGCGTCTACGTTGACCTCGTGAATGCTGCCTGTTTTCGTACGGATGTCGAAGGAGTAAATGACCTTACCGTTCTCTTTCTCCAGTTCTTTGCTCTTGATGGTACCGGGCTCTTTTTTTAAAGCGGTCTGTTCCGCTTGCCGCACGGAAATCTTCGCTTCCTTGCGGAGAGTCGCCTGATCGTCCTTCTTTTGTTGCGCTGAGGCCTGGACACTCAGGCCAAACGCCATCAACACAGCACACGCAAGCACTGTAGATTTCATTTCTTTTTCCTCTCAGTCAGTGAAACTTCAAGTTCTTTTGCACGACTATGATTCGCTTAAGTTGAAAGGAGGATGCCTGAATCCAGCCCGGCAAGGGCTGGAGGATGCTGCCGATGCTCATCGGGTGTGTTCCCATTGGCCCTGCGCATTCCTGGAGCTGTAGAGCGCAAATAGGGACACCGGCCATGCGTGTGATTACGCACAAGATACTGTGGAACATACCTCGCTAACGATCTACCCTCGAACGTGAATAAAACCTGAATTGGCAAGCGAACCGTGAAAGCCTGTGACCCACCGCGAATCAAGCCGCGTCAACATAAGTTTCGTCTGACCTTGGCTGCACCGGCTTGCGATTCAGATAGAAGTGAACCGCAGGAGTGATGATCAAAGAAAGAACCATGGAAATAATGATTCCCCCAATTACGGCGATGGCCAGCGGTTGCAACATCTGTGAGCCAGCGCCAAGCGCCAGGGCGAGCGGAAGCATACCGGCAACTGCCGCCAGCGCAGTCATCATTATGGGACGCAAACGCCGTCGTCCAGCTTGAATCATCGCTTCTTCAGGCGGCATACCAGCGCCACGAAACTTCTCATCCGCATCGAGCAACAAAATGCCGTTCTTCGACACGATCCCGACGACCATGATAAGCCCCATGAAAGAGGCGATGTTGAACGTTGTTCCCGTGACCATCAGTGCCAAGAAAACGCCTGAAGTCGAGAGGACAGCTGAAGAGAGGATGGCCAGCGGCGCCGAAAAGGTTCTGAACTCGAATAACAGAACCAGGAAAACAAGTACGAGGCCGAGCAAAAGGACCAGCATGAGGTCGCGAAACGAATTCTGCTGGGTCTGATAGGTGCCGCCATACTCGACGTGGATGGACGCGGGGAGGTTTAGGCCAGCTACAGCCTGCTTGACCTTGGCGATTGCCGAGCCCAGGTTGGTGCCCTCCAGCCTCGCCGTCACCGCAACATCGCGTTGCAGGTTTTCTTGTTGTATTTCGGTCTGGCCTGGCAGCTGTTCGAAATGAGCGAGAGTGCCGAGAGTCGCAGTAGTTCCCGTGGAACTTGAAAGCAGCGTACTGTTCATGGCGTCGATCGATGATCGAGTACTTTCAGGAAATCGCACGCGTATGTCATAAGGCCGATTGTTTACAACCAGCGGGTTCGGCGCCGTATCACCTAGTAATATCGCGGTCGCATCGGTAGAGACCTCTTCCGGAGTGAAGCCGGTCCTGGTGGCGATATCCGGATCGACCCGATAAACGTCCGCAGGTCCGCTGATCGTGTTTTCAATTCCATTGAGGACGTCCACCACGCCGGAGATTGACTTGATTTTGTCTGCAACTTTGGGTGCCCATTGGCGAAGAAGCTGCGGATCTTCTGAAAACAGCTTGATGTCAACCGGTTGAGGCGCGCTGGTGAGATCGCCAATCATGTCCTGCAGCACTTCGACGAACTCGACGTGCAACGCAGGTTCCTGCTGCTCTATGTCAGCACGGACCTGCGAAATGACCTCGTCAGTGCTGCGGCCCCGGTTACTCTTGAGCTTCACCGAGATGTCGCCAGTGTTGGCCTCGGTCACCGCGGCCAGACCCAGTTGGAGACCCGTCCTGCGGGACATGCTTTCCACTTCGGGCATTGATCGGATCATCTGCTCGACATGCTCAATGACCTTGTTAGTAGCGTTGAGTGAAGACCCGGCGGGCATGATGTAGTCAACGACGAATCCGCCCTCGTCCATCGATGGCAAGAGGTCAGAGCCCAACGCCTTGTAGCTGAAATACGAGACGACGATGAGAACCGCGGCCGAGGCGGCCAGCCAGAAGCGATGTTCGAGGGCCAGCTTGAGCAGGCGCTCATATGCATCGATGACGTGCCGCATGAAGCCCTTCATGGAGGCCTCTTCAGCGGCCAGCAGCCGATTGGTTTCGTCCTTCGGATCCTCGCTCACTTCGCGCTTACCGCCCGCTTTGCGTTTCACAAAGAACTGAGACAGGTTCGGCGTCCAAGTCATGGCAAGCGCAAAAGACGTGACCAGCGCCGAAGCCATCGCTATGGCCAGAGCGCGAAAGAAGGTCCCCGTCACACCCGTGATCACCACAAGCGGCAAGAAGACGACAATCGGCGTAACGGTCGATCCGACGAGCGCTTTTGTGATCTCGCCCAGAGCGCTCTGGATTGCTCGCAGCCGTCCTTCTCCGGCATCGCGGTGGAGAACGATATTCTCGACAACCACTATGGCATCGTCGATGACCAAGCCGACTGCGGCGGCCAGTCCTCCCAATGTCATCAGATTGAAGCTCTCCCCCAGCAACCGCAGCGCTATACACGTGACCGCAATCGTAATGGGGATCACCAGGCCTGCAACCAATGCACTCCCCCAGTCACGCAGGAAAACAATCAGCACAATCACCGCTAATGCGATTCCGATCAGGATGGCATCGCGAACACTCTTGATGGAGGCTTTAACCAACTCTGACTGGTCATAAAAGACTGAGAATTTCACGCCCGGCGGAATCGAACTGCGCAGGTTCGCCAGTTCTGCGTACACTCCGTCGGAAACGGCCACAGTGTTCGTACTCGGCTGCCGGTTGATGTTGATCAGGACAGCTGGTTTGCTGTTAGCCGTGACGACCGTGTACACGGGCTTGACCGCGGCTTCCACGCTGCCGATATCTCCAATATGGACGACAGCTCCACTGGCAGTCTTCTTGATGGAAATCGCGGACAGTTGCTCCGTGCTGTGTACCTGGGCATCGACGAGATCGAGAAGAAGTTGGTGCTGATCACTGATCAGCCCCGGAGAATCGACGAGATTGGTGCGCCGCACCGCGTCCAGAATGTCCATGACTGTAACCCCAGTGCGCAACAATTTCACCGGATCAGGGGTTACGTGGTACTCGGGAACCGCGCCGCCTTGGACCGTAACGGTCGCGACACCGGAAACGCGATTCAGGCGCGGCTTGAGCTGATACGTCGCCAGCTCCCACAGTCTCGTTTGTGGCATGGTGTCGGAGGTGAGGCTGAAGCCGAGGATTGGGAAACTCGCGAACGTAAGACGATGGGTTTCGATCTTTGCAGTGGGCGGTAGCGATGACTGCATCGTATTCACTGCGGAGTTCACTCGCTGCAGCGTCTGGAACATGTCCACATTCCAGTCGAAGAAGAGGTCGATCTCCGCTGAGCCACGGCTCGTAGTGGAGCGCACCTCATTCAGTCCTGGAACACTACTGACGGCCTCTTCGAGAGGCCGGGTGATGCTCACGAGCATCTGATCGATTGGCATCACGCCGTTGTCAACCCCGATCAGCACTCGCGGGAAGTTTGTTGAAGGGAAAACCGCGATGGGTATTTTGAGTGCCGTGTAGGCGCCCACCGCGGCGAGTGCGATGATCAGGGCCAGCATCGCCTTCGAATATCGCGTCACCCAGAACGAATCCTGTTGAGACTGGCCTTTCTGTTCGGTCTCGGTCATGGGGATGGCTGTTTCGACGCGCTCTGTGTAGGCTGGCTGGTGCTGAGAGAAGGCTGGACTTTGGTGCCGTCTGGCAGGCCATAGCCTCCGCTGCTGACGACCATCTGCCCGGCGGAAACCCCACCGACGATCTGTGTCTTGTCGCCTTGCTGAATTCCCACTTGGACCTGCTGCGACACCACTGTGCCATCAGGTTTCAAGGTC
The DNA here is from genome assembly GCA_050746025.1 of Terriglobales bacterium. Classification (GTDB taxonomy): domain Bacteria; phylum Acidobacteriota; class Terriglobia; order Terriglobales; family Acidobacteriaceae; genus Gp1-AA145. Next base: position 4,433 of record JBOGLH010000028.1, read on the forward strand.
ACGACCGTCGTGCTTCCGTTGTCTTGGTTGATGACCGCAGAGGCAGGAACAACAAGCGCGTCCGGAACTGTCCTCGCCACAATGTTCACCTCAACCGAACTTCCAGGCTCCAGCTGCCCGGTTGGGTTGGGCGCCTCAACCCAGACTTCGCTGGTTGTGCTGTTCGGGTCAAGCGCCGGACTGAGAACGGAGACTCGTCCAGGCAGCGGGTGGTCGACCCCTTCCACTTTGAGGCTGGCTGGATCTCCGATCTTCAACCTGGCTGCCTTGGCTTGCGGCAAATGCAACTTCGCTATGACCTTTGACACATCCATGACTGTGATGAGCGCCGTTCCAGCTGGCGCAATGTCACCCGGGTAGAGGTTGCGATAGGCGACTACGCCATCCATGGGGCTGCGCAGTTCGGAATAGTGCAGTTGCACGTCGGCAGCCTGCTTCTTCGCCTGAGCTGATTCGAGTTGCCCGGCGGCTGACTGCTTGGTCGCGCCCGCTACTGTCGCTTTCAGGTCAGTTAGTTGCTTCAGGGCATTTTCATACTGCGTCTTGGCTGCTGTAAAGGTCACAGCAGACTGATCGAGATCTTTACCGGCAATCGCGCCCTGTTTGTACAACACCACTCGGTTGTCATACAGCTTCTGTTCCGCTTCCAGATTGGTCTTCGCATTGGCCAAATCCGTTTCAGCTTTCTGCAGCTGTTGGGGAATGGTTGCTGCTGATGTTGTCGCGTAGTTTGCCTGGGCCTGATAGAGCCCTCCCTCCGCATCCTTTACAGCGGCCGCCAAATCGCGGTTCTCCAAAACCGCGAGCAGCTGTCCTTTGTGCACCTGCTGCCCTCGGTTGACGTTGTACCGATAGATCGGAGAAGCAATCTTCGGCGACAACGAGGCTTGCCTGTAGGCAAACAACTCCGCTTCACCGGAGACAATCTCGGCAATCGGTTCGCGTTGTGCCTTGGCCACTGCTACTGTGGGCATTTTGCCCTTCGGTTCCGGATGCCCTCCGCTACAACCGACCAGGCAGGCGGCGAACCCAGCAGTCACTAGCACGGATGTGAAGAAAACGCGGTCATCGCTGGCCATTGGTATCCTAATCCCCTGCTTTAAGAGCAATTGGATGCTGCTTAATAGCCGTTGTGTTTTCCTGAATTACTGAACTGCAACGACTTAACCGCGACTCGGGGCATACGGCGGCTCCGGTGAGATGGGCGGGCACGTGCCGAGCACCCGGTCTAGCCAGAATTCCTAGATTCTGATGGAGGCACGCCCGATGTCCAAACTGAGGCCGTCGCTTGAGTACGGACACCCCCTGTGTTCTCTGGTCACCTTGATTACGGGTGACGACGAGCTCCATCTCGAAGGCCATAGCCATGCGAAGAGGTTCAGGTTTCACAAGCATGTCAGCTGGGCATGACCGGTTACGCTCCGTGGGGTTCCTTTCACTGCGTGGACGGGAACGGAGGCTGTGATCGTAACGTGGCCGGCGGCATTGCAAGTTGCCGTCCCGTCCGCGTCAATCACGGCGGTAGACTGGTCCTTCACCGCGACAGGTGTATTCGGCTACAGAACCATGCGGATGCTGGAGCCCGCTGATGGCCTCGTTTGGAGCTAATCGGACCGGTCAATGTCTGCAGAGTTGCCAAAGCCACCTGATATCGAGTTTGCCCATCGGCTTGGCATTCCCCTTTTGGGGCACACCTCAACTCAGCGGAAACAGGGCTAGATTCGGAGCGCAGCAGGCGGGGAAGTATCAGGAATAGTGGCAGCGAACCAGACCGTCAAACTCACAGTTGCTTTCGGAACGAACAGAGGTTCTTCGGTTGTGCTCCCTGGAACAAACGATGCCAGGAGTTTTGCAACGGCAAACGCCAAGATCAAGACAAGCGCAATAATCGCTATCGTTGACTCGCCGTCATAGCCGCTTTGGAAGATGCATTGATTCCAATGGAGAGCGAATTCTACATACGGACAGGTGGCGCAAATCAACAGCGTGAATGCCAACAGAACGTGGAATCCTCTGCCCGTCATTGCGACGCACCTGCCGACGTGATTGGCTCACACTTCACTGCTGCCGGATAGTATACCAAGGTGACGTGGTCCATGATCGAATACGCGTCGTTTGGGTTGGCATATATTGTGATGCGCCGGGTTCACAATGTAGCGTAATCATGATCACGGATGGAAATGTCAGCGCCTGACGCCATCAGCGAGCTCGCGCACAAGATTGGAGAATTTACATGACACGCGTCAGCGAGCGCGATTTCACTAGACCAAGCTCGGCGGCAATTGCCTCTCCTAAATCATTCGTGCTCGCCTTTCCCCCGATATCCGGGGTTCGGACATTGCCGCTCGCCAGTACTGCTGCGATGGCATTGTCAACGGTGTCAGCTGCTTCTTCTTCGCCCAAATGGCGAAGCATCATTGCGCCTGACCAGATCTGTGCAATCGGATTAGCAATCTTCTTGCCCGCAATGTCAGGCGCGGAACCGTGGACCGGCTCAAACATCGATGGATATTCGCGCTCAGGATTCAGATTTCCCGACGGCGCCAATCCCATGGAACCTACAACCGCGGCGCCGAGGTCTGACAAAATATCGCCGAACAAATTTGATCCAACTACTACATCAAACCAGTCGGGATGACGCACGAAATGGGCGGTTAGGATGTCGATGTGAAACTGGTCAGTTTTAATATTAGGGAATTCTTGTTTGACTACGGTGAAGCGTTCATCCCAGAACGGCATGGTGAACACGATTCCATTTGATTTCGTTGCAGAAGTGACATGGCCTTTACGTTTCGCTGCGAGTTGAAATGCGTATCGCATGACGCGGTCGCACCCCAGGCGCGTAAAGATCGTTTCCTGAATGGCGAATTCTCGATCTGTGCCGCTGAACATCCGGCCGCCGGCTTGCGAGTACTCTCCTTCGTTATTTTCCCGGACAATCTGGAAGTCGATCGCACCGGGAGGGAAGTCTTTCAGCGGCGTGGCAATGCCTTTGAATAGACGACAGGGTCGGAGATTCACGTACTGCTGGAACTGCCGGCGGATGGGAATAAGTAGGCCCCACAATGAAATGTGGTCTGGCACCCCCGGGCTGCCCACCGCGCCTAAGAAAATCGCGTCGAAAGGACGCAACTGCTCGAGCCCGTCTTCCGGCATCATGCGGCCAGTCTTCAAATAGCGATCACAGCTCCAATCAAAATGCTGCAGGGCAAAACTGATGTCATAATGCCGGCCGACCGCTTCGAGTACGCGCAGGCCTTCGGGGACAACTTCGCGGCCAATGCCATCGCCTTCGATTACTGCAATCTTGTATCGCTTCAAGGTGCCCCTTTAGTTGCTTGTACAAAGTGTAATCAGTCTGCGCATGTCGGGCTCAGATTCGAGATTCTTTACCAGTTCAACGATTTGTTTTGCTTTGGCATCCGGCCATTGCGCAAAGTCGGCGCAGCCATAGAATTTTTCCGCAACTTCGTCGTAGCTCATCGGATTTGCCGGACTGCCTTTGCCGAAGTCTGCTCGGCCCGTGATGATCTTACCGTTCTTCAGATGAATTTTGATGATGGTGGTCATTTTGTCAAACCCGGCGGCTTCGGCTTCCGGATCAACATAGAAGCGAATGCGGCCGATCATTTCCTGCACATCCTGACGATTGACGACCGAATCGGTGAACTGCCTGAGTCCGGCTTTCCCATCTAGTAGCAAAATTGCCATGCAGAATTCCATGCTGAATTTCGCCTGTAGCGCATTCTTCGGATCATGATGGATTAGAGCATTGGGAAGGTTGTGATTGGTGCCGACCTCGACTTGTTCGACATCGGCTGCCTTGATATTTTCCGCCCGAATCAAGCGAAGCAATTCGGTCATTCCTGGGTGCGTGAGTGAGCCGGAGGGGAAGGGCTTGATGGATACGCCCGGCATAGCAAACGTCCAGGGATTGCCTAATTTGTGCATGATAGCGGCAGGATCGTATGTGCCTCCGTAGGCGTGGAAAAATCCGCGTGGAGCTTCGAGTATGCCTTCGGCCCCGCTCCAGCCAAGGTCAGCCAAATCAGCAGACACGACTCCGACTTCTGCTGCGTGTCCGGCATGGAACGGTTTCATCATTGTTCCGAAATTTTCTCGCAGGCCACTCGCCTGGCTTGCCGCAATCGCAAAGGCACGTTGCATTTTTTCATCGTCGAAGCCGCGAAGCTTCGCGCATGCGGAGGTGCTGCCAAACACTCCGCACGTTCCGGTCGCGTGAAAACCGTCTTCATAGTGCCGCGGAGAAATCGACTCAGCGATTTTGGTTTCAACTTCTACGCCCAAATGGTAGGCGAGCATCAGATCTTTGCCGCTGCTCCCCGCCCCCTCAGCAACAGCTAAACTAGCGGGCAACACCGGGACAGTGGGATGTGTCAGCAGGCCATATACGCGGTCTTTCGCCACGGCAAGCTGTGTGTCATCGAAGTCTTCGACGTGAATCGCCACGCCGTTTACCAAGGCAGCAAAGCGAGGCGGCAATTTACTATTCGTGCCGATGACAGTTGTGCCGGTTCCAGAAAAGCCGAAGGTCTTCAGATATTCCTTGAGAATGTCGTACGTGGGAAGCTTCGAACCTGCGAGCGCCAAACCGACGCCATCAAGCAATGACTTTTTCCCAAGTTCAATTACATCGGACGGAATATCCGAGTATTGCGTGGTCCGCACAAATTCAACCACATACTTTGTTAGTCCCGCGGTTTGAGGAAACGGAACGCGACAGGACTGGTTAGTGTCTGCGCTTACCGCTGACAAGTTGCCGCCGAGAGTCACTCAAGCACCAACCATGGCCGAAGTTCTGAAGAAATCGCGTCTTCTCATTAGATTTCAGAAATTTTATGCGAAAAAAATTCCGTATAGTGCAATCGCTTTGAACTGACGATCGCCACCTAATTAGGCAAATTCAACGGGGCAGACGATCTCAATCAGCTAGATGAAGCCGTGGAGATGAAGGAACAATGAACCGTAAATAAAATTCCATTCAGTTTGTCAGCGCCTGTCTTCTGAAACATAGCCGAAGGTTTCCGCACTGCTTGGCTCCGGACGACGAGGAATACGGGCAAGCGGCATTTCCACCGTGAAACTGCTGCCCTTACCTTCGTGACTAGAGACCTTAACTTC
>JBOGLH010000029.1:0-6933 GCA_050746025.1 Terriglobales bacterium
GACCTGGTGAACCATTGTGTGAACGACATTGCGGTGCAGGGCGCGGCCCCCATGTTTTTCATGGATTACCTGGCCACAGGAAAACTCGATCCCGGAGTTGCGGAAAAAGTCGTCGAGGGTCTGGCGGAAGCGTGCAAGCACAATGGTTGCGCTTTGATCGGCGGCGAGACAGCTGAGATGCCAGGCTTCTATCCCGAGGGCGAATACGATCTCGCCGGATTCATCGTTGGTGTAGTAGAGCGCGAGCGCGTCGTCTCCGGAAAAACCGTCGAACCCGGCGACATTATTCTTGGCCTGCCCTCAACCGGTCTGCATACGAATGGATACTCTCTCGCTCGGAAGCTGCTGTTCGAAGTCGCCAAGTATGAGCCCGAAACCTACGTCAACGAGATTAAAGGGAAAGTCGGCAACGAGCTTATGCTCACGCATCGCAGCTACTGGCCGATCATCAAGAAGCTGGTAGCAGCGGAATGTGTCTCCGCCATGGCGCACATCACCGGCGGCGGCATCACTGAGAACCTGCCGCGCGTTCTTCCCCGTGGTACGGCAGCCATCGTCGAATACGGCTCGTGGCCGGTGTTGCCCATCTTTACTCACATGCAAACCCTGGGAAACGTCGCGCAAGATGAAATGATGCGCACCTTCAACATGGGTATCGGGATGCTATTGGTGGTTCCTTCGAAAAAATTCAAGAAAGCCGAAAGCGTTCTCGACCGCGCCGGCGAAAAGTATTACGCTGTGGGCCGCATCGTCAAAGGCGAGCGAAAAGTCACCTACAACTAAAAGGGATGCGAGAGCTGCAGGTGAACCCGTATTGTGAGTAATGGAATCACAAAAAGGTCGTCCCTAAAGGGACGACCTTTTTCTTGAACTATGTTCCGTAGCTGGCGCTGCCGGGTTCCCGCTTCTGCTCATTGAACTTGTCGCGTACCCGGTCGCCAAACTCCTGCACTTTGTTGGTCAGGGTGCCCCGGGTTTCTTCGCCACTCGCTGGAGCCAGCAACAATCCCACCCCTACGCCAACGCCCACCCCGATCAACAGAGCGACTGTGGTGCCTAGGACGTGGCTGTCGTTGCCTCGGAGCGCGTCACTTGCGCGACTCGCGCGCCTCGTTGCTTCATCATAGGTATCCCGCGCACGATCACTGATGTTCTCAAAGCTATCGCCCGCACGCTCCCGCAGCGACTCCAGCAGGTATACGCCGGTGCCAATTAGTAAGTTCTTCAACATTTTCTCTTTCTTCATTAGATCCTCCGCCGAATTAAGTTTTCAAACTTTTGTGCAGATAGGAAGATGCGAATATCCTAGGCTGCGGTTGGAAAGAAATCCAGCAGCTTACAACTGAGTGGCGTCAGCTTTGGGTATTGCCTGAAGGCCTCGATGTAATTGCCCAACTGTGGAAAACATCCCATTACCCTTGATCCATGCAACCCCTGGTTTCACTTTTTGTGCTCGTGGTACTATCCCGCCAGTGGCCGCCAAAGCAAATCCGGATCTGAAAGATCGTCTGGTTTCAGCCGCCCCGGTCGAAGACGATTCGTCGTTTGAACTGAAGTTGCGTCCGCAGCGCCTTGGCGAATTTATCGGCCAATCCAAGGTCAAAGAAAACCTGGCAGTCGCTATCGAAGCCGCCAAATCTCGTGGCGAGGCGCTCGACCATGTGCTGCTCTACGGGCCTCCCGGGCTAGGCAAGACGACTCTGGCCACCATCATCGCCAACGAACTGGGTGTCGCCTTTCAGCAGACATCTGGCCCGACGCTGCAAATTAAAGGTGACCTGACCGCGATCCTGACCAACCTGCGAGACAAGCAGGTGCTCTTCATCGATGAAGTCCATCGCCTTCAGCCGGCGCTCGAGGAAATCCTCTATTCCGCTCTCGAAGACTACAAACTAGACATCCTAATTGGCCAAGGTCCGGCTGCCCGCACTCACACCATGGATGTAAAGCCATTCACCTTCGTGGCCGCCACCACCCGTGCGGGACTGCTTTCCGCGCCTCTGCGCTCGCGATTCGGCATCGTGCTGCGGCTTGAATTCTATAGTCACGAAGAACTGCGAATTATTATCGAGCGCTCGGCGGAGATTCTCGACGTTGAAATCGATCGCGAAGGCGCAACCGAACTGGCCAGCCGCTCGCGGGGAACTCCGCGAATTGCCAATCGATTGCTGCGCCGGGTGCGGGATTATGCGCAGGTACGCAGTGCCGGCAAGATCGATCTCCCTACTGCTCAGGCCGCGCTAAAAATGCTTGAAGTAGACCGCTACGGATTCGATGAAGTCGATCGCCGGCTGTTGCTTGCCATCATCGAGAAATATCAAGGCGGCCCGGTCGGCGTGAACACGCTCGCCGCCGCGCTCGCCGAAGAGCCCGATGCGATTGAGGAAATCTACGAGCCGTTTTTAATCCAGATCGGATTTTTGAACCGCACTCCACGCGGCCGGGTGGCTACGCAACTGGCCTACGAACACTTCGGGATTACGCCCAATAGAAAGCAGAGTTCGCTGTTTTAGCAAGCCGTCAGCTATCAGCCCTCAGCTTCAAACAAAACCATGATTGCCTTAGTACAATTCTTGAATGATTGCCCATCTTCGCGGAAAGCTCATCGCCCGCCATCCTAATCAGGTGATCGTTGACGCCATGGGTGTCGGCTATGACGTGACCATTTCCGTGCCGACTTTTTCCGAGTTGCCCCCCGCCGGCGGAGAAGTTGCCCTGCACATCCATACCCACGTTCGCGAAGACCAGATTGCTCTGTATGGATTCTTGCGGCCCGAAGAAAAGCATCTTTTCGAAAAACTCATCAGCGTCAGCGGGATTGGCCCAAAGCTCGCGATCACCATCCTGAGCGGCATGCCGACCGACGATATGACATCCGCCATTCGCGGAAACGATGTGGTGCGCCTCACCAAAATCCCCGGTATCGGCAGAAAAACCGCCGAGCGCATGGTGCTCGAGCTGCGCGACAAACTTCCGCCCGTAGGGACCGATCAGGTCCATGTCATCCCATCGCTGAGCGCCGTGCAGGAAGACGTCTTATCGGCGCTGATGAATCTGGGATACCAGCGCGCCTCAGCCGAAAAGGCGCTAAGCACGGTTGAAAAGAACGGATCATTTGACGCCATGTTCCGCGCCGCGATGGCCGTGATGTCCAAGTAGGTCCCGCTCCAAGCTCGAAGCTTCGTATGAATCCACTGCCTGCAATTCACAAGTCCTTCTGTGAACCTCTGTGAAACCTCGGTGCCCTCTGTGGTTAAGCTTGCGTTTTTCCCTGGACAGGACCAGCAACTTAGGTTTTAATCCTGCGCATGCAAACTCTGGGCTTGGCCGATGCCGGCGAGCGCAGCGATAGTCGGCTCAAAAGTTTGTTTTGGCCATCCGTGCAAAGCGGCGCGGACGTCGATTATCTCGGCGCTCAGGGATATTGGATTTGCACCCTGATCGCAGTCGTCTCACTCGTTTTCTCATTGCTGCAGGGCAGACCTTTTCTGGCTATCACCCTTCTGCTGTTCTTCTATTTCGGAGGCGTCGGCGTCCGCCAGCGCGACCCGCTGGCCGCAGGCATGGTTTTTCTCTTCTACTCGATTGATACGATCACCACCGTGATCTTCATGGCGCTCGCATCACCCTGGGGAATGAGCGTTTTCAGAATTCTTATAACCGCGCTGTTACTTTCTAACGTTCGCGCTACCTGGATTGCTTCCAAGTGGAAGACAGATTCCGAAGAGGCAGCGTTGCCACCGCGCCTTAACGAAACCTGGTCAGACAAGTTTGCCGATCAGCTGCCCGCCATCCTGTGGCCAAAGGCGAGGATCGCATATTACATATTCGGTGCATGCGTGCTTACGCTGGTCTCGATTGGTTTGGCGGCCATGCTGGCGAAAGTAGTTATTCGTGGAATGGCCTGATCGGCAACTCATTTTCCGATACAAAATCTGCTAAAGATCAAGTTAAGGATGTCATCGTTGGTAGTCGCCCCGGTGATTTCGTCCAGCGGCCGCAGCGCTCCATAAAGATCCAGCAAGACCATTTCGTGCGGAATTTTGTTGTGCACTGCGGTCTCAGCACGATCCAGACCCGTCAGTGAATCACGCACCAGCGACTGGTGGCGAGCGTTGGTAAGAAAGCCAGACTCAGCGTTGGATATGGAATCTCCGGTCAGGTGACGAAGAATGGCCGCGCGCAGTTCGGCGATGCCTTCTCCCGTGAGCGCGGAGGTACGAAGTTCGGCAATGGCCGGCCGGACATGCCTGTCCTGAGCTACGTCGAGGGAAGTGTCCGACCCACGCGGATTCTGGAGGTCCGCTTTATTGGTGACCACAATGGCTGCACGCTGCTCAACCTGCGTCAGCAATCGTTGATCTTCATCATTAGTTTCTTGAGATGTGTCGAGCACAACCAGAACCAAATCCGCATCGGCCAACGCTTCCATGGATTTCTGAATGCCGATACTTTCGGCTTCATCGAGAGCGCGGCGAATTCCCGCAGTATCCACCAACTTTACGGGGATGCCGCCGATCGCAACCGTCTCTGTTACCAGATCTCGAGTCGTTCCGGGTGTAGCTGTGACAATGGCGCGCTCACGTTCAATCAGGCGATTGAACAAACTTGATTTGCCGACGTTCGGACGACCGACAATCGCCAGCGTCAACCCTTGATGAACCAGCTTTCCATAAGCAAAAGATCGGGCTAGCTCCTCGAGTGGCGCACGCACTTCGCCTATGTGCCGGAGAATTTGAGCACCTGGCATCACCGAAACGTCATCTTCCGCAAAATCGATTCCGGCCTCAAGCACCGCGATTAACTCCACCAGCTTTTGCTTGATCGGTTGCAGCCGTCGTGAAAGCGCGCCTTCCAGCTGCTGCGCCGCAACCTTCGCCTGATACAACGTTTGTGAGTCAATCAGATCGCGCACCGCCTCCGCCTGCGTGAGATCAATGCGGTCATTCAAAAAAGCCCGCATGGTGAACTCACCCGGTTCCGCAAGCCGCGCGCCGCGACTCAAAGCAACTTCAACAATGTGTCGCAAAACCACGGGTGATCCGTGTGCTGAAATTTCAATAATGTCGTCAGTGGTGTAGGAATGCGGCTTGGCAAAATAACTGACGACCACCTCGTCGATCCGATGCTCGTGTGGGAGGGGCTCGTGTGGCGCGGACATTCCTGTCCGCGAAGGCGGCGGCTCTGCTGCTTGCTCGCTGGCCGACTCAGAGCTTCCCAATTGTCGGACAGGAATGTCCGACCCACACGGTTCGATCAGTTCCCCGAATACCGCGTGCCCCGGCTCCAGTTCATGCTTCAGCCGCAGCATGGGCAGAGCAATGGCCCTGGCATCCGGCCCGGCAAGTCGCACAACACCGATTCCGCCGCGGCCCGCAGGTGTGGCGATCGCAACGATAGTGTCGTCGAGATTCACAGGTCGATTGTATTTGAGCAGGACGGGCGAGACGCCCATATCCCGACAACCATGAGTCTCAGGCTGGTGAATTTCGCTTTCGCTCAGTACAATCAACGCTTCCGCTTATGGCCGACGTCCGCCGAGGTCTGATTATTGTCAACACCGGGCCAGGCAAGGGCAAGACGACTGCCGCCATGGGCACGGCTTTGCGCGCGGTAGGCAACGGCATGCGCGTGCTGATGCTGCAATTCCTGAAAGGCTCGTGGCATTACGGCGAGCTCGACGCCGTGCAGGCCTTCGGCGACAAGTTCATCATGAAGCAGATGGGACGGGGGTTTGTGAAAGTCGGCGCAGAAAAGCCCGATCCTGAAGACGTGCGCATGGTCGAAGAGGCGTGGGCCGAAGGCGAGCGCGCCATTCAATCCGGAAAATGGGATTTAGTGATTCTTGACGAGATCAATTACGCCATCAGTTATGGCATGCTTGATCCGGCTAAAGTGGCTGACACACTAAAGAAAAAGCCGGAGATGGTTCATGTTATCTTGACGGGGCGCAACGCTCATCCGACAATTGTCGAGCTGGCCGACACCGTCACCGAAATGCGCCAGGTAAAGCACGCCTACGAAAAAGGCGTGATCGCGCAGCGAGGGATCGAATATTAGCAAGGCTTGCTAGGCCGACGGCCAACGACCGACGACTAAAATGGCTTGGTTCAAACGACAACCCGTCGAACTGGATTCTTCCGGCGAAAAGAAAATTCGCACTGAAGGCTTGTGGGTGAAGTGTGAAGGCTGCCGGCAGATCATCTGGAAAAAGGACCTAGAAGATAACCTGAACGTTTGCCCCAAGTGCGGCAAGCATTTTCGCATTGATGCCCGCACCCGCCTGGCGAACCTTTTCGACAATGGCGAGTACGAAGTTTTCAGCGACAACTTGAGTTCCACCGATCCCCTGAAATTCGTTGACCTCAAGCCTTACTCAGAGAGGCTGCGCCGGGCCCAGGAAGATACCGGGCTGACGGACGCCGTGATCAACGGTCGCGGCAAGCTGAATGGCCGCCCCATCATTATCAGCGCAATGGAATACAGCTTCATCGGCGGCAGCATGGGATCGGTCGTCGGCGAGGTTATTACCCGCGCGGTAGAGCTATCACTCGACAGTAAGGATCCTCTCATTATCATTTCCGCGTCCGGTGGCGCGCGCATGATGGAAGGCGTGCTCAGCCTGATGCAGCTGGCAAAAATTTCCGCCGCGCTGGCCAGGCTCGATGAAGCTCGCGTGCCTTACATTTCCGTTCTCACCGATCCGACAACCGGGGGTGTGACTGCGTCATTTGCCATGCTCGGCGATCTCAACATAGCCGAACCCGGCGCACTAATTGGCTTTGCCGGGCCCCGTGTGATCGAACAAACTATCCGGCAGAAACTTCCAGCCGGATTCCAGCGTAGCGAATTTCTCCTCGAGCACGGAATGCTAGACGCCGTCGTCCACCGCAAAGAGATGAAGGCATACATTTCGCGTGCGCTGGACTTTAT